>NZ_JAWOVY010000013.1:2706-138184 GCF_033340155.1 Vibrio sp. 1562 | reverse complement strand
TTCAATGCTAAGAGATGGTGTTATGTGGGATACAGATAGCCTCAAAAATTAACTATTGACGCCATAGTCTCTTGTTATGTTTGTTATAACGACTTCACCCGCTCTATTACTTTGTCATATTCATCACGGTGTTTTGAACTGTGCAGGCACTCCTCTTTGGTACTAAAAACAGATCTGTTAGTAACGAAAACACAACGCCAATTAAAACAGCTCTCTGCGCTTTTGAAACTCTATCACGCTGCTATTGCGAATACATCTTAAACGCTTTGTTCTGCTTTATTTTTCTTGTTGATCGCATCAATGATGCCAGCAGCAATAACAAACAAAGTACCATTCAAGAATATCAGTAAACCAACAGTTTCATGAATCGAGCTTTTAGCCCCAGAAAAAACAACAAAGCCCAAAAAGTAAAGTAAAACGCCAACAGCAAAGAATAAAATTTGCATGATAAAGATCCTTATAATTTCAATTAAAAACATAACGCCCTGCTAAGGGGTGAGCAACGCAATATAAAAGCCACCGCAAACCACATTAATCACTAAATTCAACGCATAGTAAAAATGCCACGCGTTGCGAATCCCTCTTGAGCAGTTTGTTAGTCGCGAGGCACCGAGCGACAATTTTAAGCCGAACTAAACTTTGCAAACAACAAACTTTATGTGTTTTGATGCACTTTAGTCAGGCGTAGTCTCAAAGCGGTTATTCAATGAAACCACTTGGAACAAACAACGCTGCAGAAAACGAACTGACAACACCAAAAGGCGCTTTTGGAAAGCGAATCTCACAGTGCGGACTTTCAACAAAGTCACTGGAACCACGTGGAACTTGCAACACCAGAGAAAACGTCATTTCAGCGAGTAAATCTGCTTTTGTGCCCAACAAACTCACCGAGCGGAGTTGCAACCAAAAAAAGACTCTCGATTGCCCTGCTCTGTCAGCACCAAAGAACAAAACAACCGCTTGGACACTTGCAAAACCTTGGACTTTAAACAGCTGAAACTGAGTTTTGACCATCGACGATGAATCTATATACAAAACAAACAGCTGCCAAATTTTGAGCTCAGAAACATGATTTTGATTACTAGCTTTTTCTGGCGACTAACGCTTTCTATACGGCGATTTGCCGTTTTTCTGGCAGGCTACCGCCTTCTTTCTTATCAAAAGCGCTATCAATCGTAGCACTTATATGCATGAAACAAATAGAAAAACAGTATGAATATGTGTGGTGGCGCGCGCAATTAGGCGGCGCACAGCACGCTAATTTCAAAAGTGGTGATACATTAACGGGGCTGTATAAATAAACAGGTTAATTTATCATGAAAAGTCAGTTTTTACTTAGTGTAAAAGAGCACATGCTTACTCGTCATTATGCGAATAAAACTATCGAAAGTTATCTTTTTTGGATAAAACGTTTTATCACTTTTCACCAGCTCGCCCACCCATCAACACTAGCAGAAGATGATGTCATTCAATTTCTGAGTTACTTAGCGGTAGAAGAAAAAGTTGCGGTAAAAACGCAAGCTTTGGCGCTGAACTCAATATCATTTTTATATCGTGATTATTTTAAAACCCCACTATCACTTGATATGAGATTTCAGAAATCCTTGACCGAAAAGAAACTTCCCGTTGTGTTAACCAGGGAGGAGATCCGAAGATTCGTTCAGCATATCGACCCGAGGTATAGACTCCATATTCAGCTACTTTACGGCTCCGGGCTTCGAGTTATGGAATGTTTACGCTTAAGAGTTCAAGACATCGATTATGATTATGGTGCAGTTCGCGTTTGGCAAGGAAAAGGAGGTAAAAATCGTACAGTCACATTAGCCAAAGAACTACATGAACCACTCAAAGCTCAAGTTAATTTAGCAAGAAACTACTACTTTAAAGATAGGCACATGCCTGGTTATGCGGGCGTATATATCTCTGAAGGTTTACGACGTAAATACCCAAAAGCGGAGCTAGATTTTAACTGGCACTTTTTGTTTCCATCAACAAAGTTAAGCGCAGATCGAGACACTGGTGAACTCAGAAGGCATCATATCAATGAAAGCGCAATACAAAGAGCTGTAAAGCGCGCGGCAAGCGACGCAAGCATTGAGAAAACTGTAACTTGCCACACACTAAGACACAGTTTTGCCACGCATTTATTGGAATCTGGCGCAGACATTAGAACTGTTCAGGAACAATTAGGGCATACTGATGTAAAAACCACGCAAATCTATACTCACGTTATCGAGCGCGGGGCTGGTGGTGTGTTGAGTCCATTATCCAGCCTTTAGAAAAACAAAGCCACCTCGAAAGGTGGCTTTGTTTTATAACTCTTTATTGACGAACACCGAGTTTCACATTGCCTTTTGAATCAAACCAAAGTGCTTGCGAACGGCGACGTCCTATTAGTATCGGACCATCGTCATAAAAGAGAAAGTTCTTCCAGTGCTTTTTAAAAATAGACCATTTCGTTTCGATGACATTGTACTTCTCGTAGCAAAAGTAAACGGTTACATCGTCTTGCCAATCGATATGTGCCTCAGCTTCCGCTGGCATGTCAGGATCATCCGACTCCCACGCAACCATCCAATCCACAGTTTCAGACCAATTCGCCTCATTCATTGGCCAGTCTTGGGAACTAAGTCTATCCATATCAGGGCTTTGAGCACTGATATTTTCTTTCCAAAATTGTGCTGAGCGGGCTTGGCTCATCGGCTTAATAAAAGCCAAATCTTCTTCTGGCACAGGCATCGACTGATGCGTAAAAATCCATTTTCTTTGGTATTCGTCCAAAGGCAAATAAGACATTCAGTCTCCTTTATTACGATTTCAGCCAACCTTTCTCTGTGGCTTCTTCAATCAACTCTTTCGCTTTGTCCCATAAGGTAACAGAGCCAAATTCAATTCGTTTATTAATGGTAAGTGCTTGTTCGCGTGAGACACCATGTTCCTTCCAACTCTGACCATTATTATGGTAGTTCAAGAGCATTGGAATTAACCGATCGAGTGCTTTTGCATACTTAGCATCATCGGTCTGCGCGGCTTCAAATTCATGCCAAAGCGCCAATAGCTCTTGCTCCTGATCGCTGGGTAACATACCAAACAAGCGCTCTGCGGCTCTGATTTCTTTTTCTGCTTGCTCTTGAGACGCAGCAGTATCATAAACAAAGGTATCGCCCGCGTCGATCTCTACTACGTCATGTATCAATAACATTTTCATCACTCGGCAAATATCAACAGGTGCATTCGCATGCTCTTCCATCAATATTGCCATCAGTGCGACATGCCAACTATGCTCACCACTATTTTCGAGGCGCCCTTCAGCACTTTTAACTCGAGTTCGGCGCAAAATGCTTTTGAGTTTATCGAGCTCGATTACAAGTGCTAACTGCTTTTCCAATCGTTCCATACTATCGTCCTTCTGGCTGCCAATTCGGATTAATAAGCGACGTTAGGACGTGGTCTTGCCACTCACCATTAATCAAAAGGTAATCTTTTGCATACCCTTCTCGGTTGAACCCTACATGCTCTAGCACAGATTCACTACGTTTATTGTGAGGCATGTAGCCAGCTTGAATACGATGCAGTTTCTGGACATTAAACATGTAGTCGCAAGCCATGGTTAATCCACGACGCATATAACCATGCCCTTGCGCTTTTTCAGCGAGAGAATATCCGACGTTACAAGAATAAAAAGGGAAACGACTCAAACTACTAAAGGATATCGTACCTAGCATTTCACCCGAAGAGGCTCTGACTAAAAGGCAATAATACCCCAATCCCATTCGATGCAGCTCATTGAGCTTGATAAGCTTTTGCAACCAACCGTTCACTGAGAAAAAAGCCTCTTCACGTTTCGGTTCAAACGGTTTCAGGTATTCTCGGTTCGCTTGAAAATATTCGGCAATCATATCTGCGTCACCGATTTCAGCGGTACGAAGAAGCAAGTCACCGTCCAACTTATGAACGGCGATAGATGAGCTGTTATCTTCCATTACAAATGATTAATTCCGTCTTTTCGTTCAATTCGATTAATTCTTACGTATACCGTAATCACGCAGTTTATTAGCGATTGAGGTATGCGATACATTCAAGCGCTTAGCAAGCTTGCGGCTTGATGGGAATGACTGATACAAACGTTCCAGAACTTGAGATTCATAATCACGCATGATCTCATCCAAAGAACCGTCGATGTTAAGCGTTGCACTACCAGCGCCGACTGACTGAGGCTGAGGTAAATTGAAGTGATCCGCGTTTAGTATATCACCATCCATTTCCGTGAGCGCTCGAAGAACCATGTTATCCAGCTGGCGCATGTTTCCTGGCCACTGATAATTTGCAAGGGCATCAACTAGACCATCATCAAACTCTGGCTTATCAATCCCAAGCTGTTGAGCATGTTTCGCCACAAACAACTCAAGCAATGGTGCAACGTCGTTTGAGCGCTTACGTAACGGAGGAATGCTGAGCGTAAGTACGTTGAGACGATAATACAAATCTTCACGGAACATTCCTGCTTCAGAAAGCTCGGCAAGGTTATGTTTTGTTGAAGCGATGATACGAACATCGACATGCATCTCATCTTCTGCACCGACACGACGGAAATTACCATCCTGTAGAAAACGTAACAGCTTGATTTGAAGGTGCGAACTCATTTCACCGATTTCATCAAGAAATACCGTGCCGCCATTTGCTTGCTCAAAGATGCCTTTGTGGCCTTGTTCATGATTGAATGAACCCGGCGCATGACCAAAAAGTTCGGTTTCTGCTACATCGTCAGGCATAGAAGCACAACTCAAAACTAGGAATGGCTTGCTCGCGCGGCTAGAACGGCTGTGGCAAGCTTTAGCAAGCATTTCTTTACCAGTCCCCGTTTCGCCCTCAATCAACAATGGTTGGTCAAGCACAGACAGCTTCTTAGCTTGGTTCATTAGTGCTTTATGACGGTTCGATATACCAACAAAGTGCTCAAAACCCAGAGGATTATGCAGCGGTAGTGCTTCTTCAATTCTGGCAACTTGCTGACTAGAGCGAATCGTCATTAGAGTACTCGCTAGAGTCGAGTTTTGCGCTTCGTCTCGGATATAAACGGGCATCAACTCTAGAACATAGTCCAAGCCATCAATCACAAGGTTTTCCCGCGTTCGACCATTAACACCTTCAGACCAACGAGAGAAACGAACACTTGGTAACAAAGCACCGATTTGAGTACCAATCACTTCTTGCTTGTGAAGGCCAAGCAACGAAAGTGCAGACATGTTTGCCATGTCTACGGCACCTTTAAGATCAATGGCAAAAACCGGATCGGGCAAGTTATCAACTAACGAGAGCAGCTCCGTATTGTGGCGCTCCATCGGCATAAACTGGATTTTACGTACGTCTTTCACCCCCGGAATACGGCGGATTTCAGCCATCAGCTCACTAAACGTATCAAAATCAATATCCGGGCAATTCAAATAGATAATACCGCTAATATCGATTTCGATACCGCGCAAGTCGATGCTTTTAGACGCTAAAATATCGAGCAGTTCTCGGGTCAAGCCGAGTCGATCTTCACATAAGACTTCAAGACGCACTTAAAATATCCCAATTCACAACTGTCAGGAAAAGTTGACAGTAGTTTCTATCATGCTTGGAATGGCGTCAAGCAATCCTATCCATCAAAGTTGATATTCGTTACGGTTTCATCGTAATTGATGCAACTTTCGCCGCCACTGCCTTGCGTATGGTGCCCAACTTAACCTGACGGTCAGGATACCAGGGTAGTGGACGCAATAAGGTCATCGCTTTCAAGCCCAAACGTGCCGTTAGAATACCAACACCTAGTCCCTGCCCCGCACGAGCAGAAACTTTGCCAGCAAGATCCATCGACATCAAATCCATACTGGCATCAATAGCGATCTCACTGGCACCAGCCGCCGCCATATTGACAAATACCGCTCTTAGTAACTTGATGCGAGATGCATAACCTAGCTCTACCCCATATACCTTGGAGAGGTTGTCGATCATTTTGAAATTTCGCCAAGCCACCAGCAACATATCAGCGGCAGCCAGAGGGCTCACGGCGACTAGGGCCGCACACTCGGTTGCGTGCTGTGATACGATTTTCGTTGCCAACTTGTCTTGTTGGCTCACCACCATCGAGTCATACATATCAAGAATTTCAGCGTCACTATGAGCAGGGTTAATACTGTTCTGCCAACGATCAAAGCCCGGATTCTCTGCCATCACACCACTTTGTTCTGCTACGGTTTCGCAAAAGGCTTTCCCTTTCCCAACGCTCTCACTATTAACAAGTGCTTCTGCTTCTTCTTGAACACTAAAATGATTTCGTAGTTTTCGCAGTTTCCAAAGCTCTTTACCCATAGCTCCTAAACCAAGCGAAGCGATCGCAGCAATAAACCCCGTCCAGCTTAAGGCTAGCCAATCAGAAGCCTGAATTGCGGTTATAACCGAGTCCACCGCTTGCCAGCCAACCAGACCAGCAAAAGTTGCAAATGCGCCAGTCGCGAGCCATTTTCTGCCCGATTTTGGACGAATGACATGCTCGAGTTGCAATTCCTGTTCGGTCTCCTGGTGCGCTTCTTTAACTTCAACAGGTACAAATGTTTCTTTTTCGCCGAATGTTTGCTGCGCCGTCAATTCCGGTTGATTCGATTGCTGCTCTTTTTCCATTACCTTTTCAGAGAAAACTTGTTTTTGCTTCAACTCACTCATTTCAATTTATCTCCAATCAGGTAATCCAATGCTTTGTCTAAGCGTATGTGCTTCACTGGCTCATCATTCGGTGAGGGCATCGGACGAAACGACGTAAAATCAAACCCGTTGTTTTGCCAATACGCTGCATTTGGTAGCTTTTTCGGCACCTCTCCGGGAAACATAGTCATCGGCTCACCACCCAATGTTGTTCCTTGTAACGCCGGGATGGTCTTATCTCCAGAGGAAATAAACCCCGTCGTGGTTACTTGGATGGAAGCGATACTCATGCAGCTCATCTCAATATTCTCGTAGGCTGCCGTTTGCCATGCTGGATGCACCATTTGTTGGAGCAGAGACACCAAATTTGGGTGCTGATCGGGCGTGATATGATCCGCTTTTGTAGCAGCAAACAACACTTTGTCGATTTTTGGTGAGAACAAACGACGCAAAAAGCTACTACGACCATAGCGGAAGCTATGCATGATCTGTTCTAGCGCTTGGCGCATGTCGTAAAACGCTTCATCACCGGCATTGAGAGGCTGCAAACAATCCACCAGTACAATCTGGCGATCGAAGGTCGCAAAATGATGCTTATAAAACGCTTTCACGACTTTCTGTTGGTATTCCTGAAAACGGGCTTCTAACATCGCTAAGTTACTGCCCTTGGACGCTTTGCTTTCCGAATCAACACGACACGGAAAAAACTGTAGCACCGGCGCGCCTGCTAGCTCACCAGGTAATACAAAGCGGCCAGGCTGAACCCAATGAAGGCCAGCGTCTTTACAGGCATGAAGGTACTCGGTGTATGTGTGTGCAATTTTCTCAAGTAGTTTCTCATTCACTTCTGCAAAGAGATCCACTTTCTCCAGTTCAGAAAGCCAAGCTTTGGCTAAATCGCCACGCTGGCCTTTAAGTGCATCAAACTGAGTTTGCGACCACGTTGCAAAGTCCATGTCCAATAAAGGCAGGTCGAGCAACCACTCTCCTGGATAGTCGATAATATCAACATTTAAAATTGCGGTTTTACTCAACAGCTTTTTCGTAGTTTTATTTGGTTTGTACTTGAGCGCTAAGCGAATCTCACTCACATCACGTGTCGGTACTGGCCACTGAGGTGGAGTGGCATGAATTTGGCTCATCGCCTCATCGTAAGCAAAGCGTGGCACCATCATATTCGATTGAGGCTCACGCTTCGCCCCAATAAGGCGCTTATCTCTAGCCGCAGTCAAAAGAGGCAAATTGTCATGGGTTGCAGTATGAAGAAGCTGATTCACTAATGACGTGATGAATGCCGTCTTACCGGCACGAGAAAGTCCGGTGACAGCAATTCGAACATTAGAGTCCATACCTCTGTTGATAAAGTCATTAACTTCTTTCTTTATTCTCTTCATTACGCTTCTTTATCTTACTCCACTTTAAAACAACGTTGTCAGCGACTTCGAATTTCGATCTATGAATACTGTTCTATCCCGAATTCTATGAGTTTAACTTTATATACCTTAATAAAAGATGAACAAAACATCCGGCTTAATGCTGTGTTAAAAAAGAAAAGCCCCTGAGTGGTTCAGAGGCTTACTTAATCTACAGCATTAGTAACTCTATATGCGCTGATTACTATGTTAAACAGGAACCCGCTTTCTTTAAGCCTAGTCGTCTTCGATTAACTTATAGATAACAAATAGAGCGATTTCCAAAATCAACCACAACACACATGTGATGGTCACGTACTTTTCATCAAAGATGCTGATACCGTGAAGAATCAAGTCATAGCCAACAAAGCCACCTATCACTACAGCAAGAATAATTTGTAGAATCTGAATAAAACGAGGCATGCCGTCTCCTAATTATTGTTCGCATAACGTTTGATTGCTATGCCTAAAGGTTTATATCCTTAATTATATAGACAAAAAGTGCAGGTTTCGCTGCACTTTTGTCAATTGTTTGCTAGGTAAATCAGCACCTTGTCACATTCTCTCTACTGAGACGCAGCAAGATTGCCCTTTGCCTTATGCTTCCATCTCTTGAATTTTCACTTTCCAAGTGTCTGGACCAATTTGGTGCGCGTTAACACCATTTGAGTCGACGGCCACTGTTACTGGCATATCTTCAACTTCAAATTCGTAAATCGCTTCCATACCTAAATCTTCAAATGCGACAACGCGAGCTTTCTTGATCGCTTTCGCCACCAAGTACGCAGCGCCACCTACAGCCATTAGGTAAACCGCTTTGTGATTCTTGATAGATTCAACCGTTGCAGGGCCACGCTCAGCTTTACCGATCATGCCCATGATGCCGGTCTTTTCTAGCATCATGTCGGTGAATTTATCCATACGCGTTGATGTTGTTGGGCCAGCAGGACCAACGACTTCATCACCAACTGCATCGACAGGGCCTACGTAGTAAATGAACTTACCGTTGAGATCTACGCCTTCAGGTAGACCTTCACCGTTATCTAGCATGCCTTGAATACGTTTATGCGCAGCATCACGACCAGTCAGAATTTTACCTGATAGAAGAACCGTTTCGCCTGTCTTCCACTCTTGTACTTCTTCTTTAGTAATTGTGTCTAAGTTTACGCGACGCGTATTTTCGCCCGCTTCCCAAGTGATATCTGGCCAATCTTCTAGTTTAGGTGGTGTTAGCTCTGCTGGGCCGCTACCATCAAGCGTGAAGTGTACGTGACGAGTCGCCGCACAGTTCGGGATCAAACAAACAGGCTTAGAAGCCGCGTGCGTTGGCGCAGTTTTGATTTTAACGTCGACAACAGTCGTCAAACCGCCAAGACCTTGCGCACCGATACCAAGTTTGTTCACGCGATTGAAGATATCCAAACGAAGCTCTTCTTCTGCGTTTTGTGGGCCACGGTCAATAAGTTCTTGAATATCGATGTGTTCCATTAGAGATTCTTTTGCCAATACCGCTGCTTTTTCAGCCGTACCGCCGATACCAATGCCAAGCATGCCAGGAGGACACCAGCCCGCCCCCATTGTTGGTAGCGTTTTTTCTACCCACTCAGCAATATCGTCAGATGGGTTTAGCATCACCATCTTAGTTTTGTTTTCGCTACCGCCGCCCTTCGCAGCGATCTGAATTTCAACTTTATCGCCCGGAACCATGTTGATATGTACGACGGCAGGCGTGTTGTCTTTGGTATTAATACGTTTACCAGCAGGGTCCATAAGTACTGACGCACGCAACGGGTTATCAGGGTTCGTGTACGCTTGTCGAACACCTTCATCTACCATCTGCTGAACCGTCATGTCGGTCGAATCCCATTGCACGCCCATACCGATGTTGACGAAACACGTCACAATACCAGTATCCTGACAAATTGGACGGTGACCTTCTGCGGACATTCGGGAGTTAATTAGGATCTGAGCAATCGCGTCTTTCGCGGCTTGACTCTCTTCGCGGTGATAGGCTTTTTCAAGAGCTTGAACAAAGTCTAGCGGGTGGTAGTAAGAAATATACTGTAGCGCATCAGCGACACTGCTGATCACATCCTGCTTGCGTATTACCGTCATTACATGCCTCGTTATAGTTATGCTTCCATTATTGGCTTGGCTTCAATCGTGTTTGTTAAGCTTATTGCTCTTTTGAGCTTCGTTTTTTATAAACAATTGTCGAACGGCTGATATCGACACACGAAATGCTGAAGTTGCCTACTTGTAAACCATCTCAAAACCCTATGAATAGAGGGAGTTTGGCTACACAGAGGAATATGATACTCTTGCTGCCCATGACATGCCATGCAGTGAACGATCTCTTTGTCACAAATTACACAAATGAACAACATGGACAATCAATTCATTGATTTTAAAGCGTTGGAATACGCACCAGAGTTTGCTCTTCACCTTTTTTCTCGCATTCAACACCAGCCTTGGGCGATGTTGCTGCGTTCTGCATCAAAAACGCATATCGATAGCCGCTTCGATGTATTGGTTGCCAACCCAATTGCAACGTTAGAAACCACTGCCGACAACACACAAGTTGAAACGCCATCGAATGCCTATTCAACTCAAGATGACCCATTCACGCTGCTTCATCAGTTGCAAGAACAGTGGCTTCCTCACGTAGAGTTAAATAAAGAATTGGATTTGCCTTTTGTCGGCGGTGCGCTCGGTTACTTCAGTTACGATTTAGGTCGCCGCGTAGAAACGATGCCAGAAGTGGCAGAAAAGGACCTCAACACGCCGGATATGGCGGTAGGTCTGTATGAATGGGCCGTTGTTGTTGACCACCAGCTAAAAAAAGCATGCTTAGTTGGTCAGAATATCGAGCAAGCTTGGCAGTGGTTAAACGAGCAAAAAGCAGAACAAACCGTTGACTTCGCTTTGTCTGGTGCTTGGCAGTCAAACATGACGAAAGAGAGCTACGCCACTCGCTTTGACCAGGTGCAAGAATACTTGTTGAGCGGTGACTGTTATCAGATCAATTTGGCGCAGCGCTTTAACGCACCGTATCAAGGCAGCGAGTGGCAAGCGTATCTGAAATTGGAGTCCGCCAACCAAGCGCCATTCTCAGCGTTTATCCGTATGCCTGAGTCTTCGATTTTGAGTATCTCTCCAGAGCGCTTTTTAGAGCTCAAAGATCGCGTCATTGAAACAAAACCAATCAAAGGTACTCGCCCACGCAGCGAAGATCCAAAGCAAGATAACGCTAATGCCCATGATTTGCAGACAGCGGAAAAAGATCAGGCAGAAAACCTGATGATTGTCGATTTGCTGCGTAATGATATTGGTCGGGTTGCATCACCGGGTAGCGTTCACGTGCCAAAGTTGTTCGATATTGAAAGCTTCCCTGCCGTGCATCATTTGGTGAGCACCATTCGTGCAAGTTTGGATGAACAATACGCTCCTGCGGATTTGCTGCGAGCGTGTTTTCCAGGCGGTTCAATTACGGGCGCTCCTAAAGTTCGCGCAATGCAGATCATTGAAGAACTGGAGCCGCATCGACGCAGCGCGTATTGCGGCAGTATTGGCTATATTTCACGCCATGGTCGTATGGACACCAGCATTACCATCCGAACTCTTGTCGCGGAAAAAAACAAACTTTACGCTTGGGCTGGCGGCGGCGTCGTGGCAGATAGCGATTGCGCCTCTGAGTATCAAGAAACGTTGGATAAGCTTTCAAAGATTTTGCCAGCGCTGCAATCGTAGGTTTCAAAAGCGGACAATGCCGCTCGTTTAACAGCGAGTGGCATATTTCTGTATCTCATCACCCTGCACAACGACGAAGGAGCGTGATACAGGTTCTTCTATTCAAGCACTTTGTGGTCAAATTTGTTTCATTACCCGCTCATCGTGCTGCTACTAGATTCTTAGTCTCGCCAAGGCTCGCTAGAATGACCCAAAAAACATCGTTAAATGATCGGCATTATCCGGTGTGGTGCGTTTTTTTGTGTGTTTTATTTGCATGTACTTTAGCTTTTAGCCGTTGGCCAACAAACATACTTTTTAAGAGGCAGCGTCTACTGCTCAAGCCACTTACACATAATCTGTTCGATATCGGTTGCTGTGTACGGCTTAGTGAGGATGTCGTCCATGCCTGAATCAATGCACTTTTGACGCTCTTCGATGGTAGTGCCAGCGGTTAATGCAATAATAGGATGAGTAAAGCCACGCTCTCTCAGATACATCGTCGCCTCATAACCATCCATTTCAGGCATTCGGCAGTCCATGAATATCAGTTCGTAGTCTTTACTTTTCACCGCTTCTAATGCTTCTTTTCCGTTGGCTTTTAAATCAGGTGTAATGTCGAGTTTTTTCAGCATTTGAGTAACAATGACTTGATTCATTCTGATGTCATCAACCACTAATATTGAGCGTCCTGCTAAATCGCTTCGCTCTATGGTGACCAATTCCCCCTCTGCTGTGCCTTGTGCTTGCCCTTCCTCAAGAGGAATAGCAACTTTAAAAGTTGTCCCTTTGCGCTCTTCACTCTCAAAGCTAATTTGACCTTGCATCAAATCCACGAGGTTTTTACAAATCGCGAGACCTAAACCTGAGCCTTCAAAGCTGCGTTTCGCCGAGCGATCAACTTGGACAAATGGATCAAAGAGTGACGGCTGTGCTTTTATTGGGATGCCAATACCAGTGTCTTCAACCTCAAAATAAGCCGTGCCGTTAAGCCATTCCACCCGTAACACGACACCACCCAAGTGAGTAAACTTAATCGCGTTTCCCACCAAGTTAACCAAAATTTGTGTAATGCGCTCTAAGTCACCGACTAAAAATTCAGGGATCCCCAGCTTTTTGTCGATAGAGAAATGGATGCGTTTTTCCGCAGCCTTAGCTGCAAATACACCCATGATGGCTTTTTCAAGCTCCTCCCAGGCAAAAACTTTATGTATGATTTCCATCATACCGGCATTCATCTTACTGAAATCAAGAAGATCATTAATGATAACTCTCAGTAAGTCCCCTGATTGAGTCAAATTGCTCAAGTATTGACGCTGCTCTTCTTCTAATTGGGTTCGACTCAATAACTCCGCACTACCCAATACGCCATTGAGAGGAGTTCGCAGCTCATGGTTAATCATGGCGACAAACTCCTTCGTCGCTTTTTCTGATTCCTCAGCCCGCTTTCTCAGCTCGACCTCTCGCTCTAAACTTAAGTGTCGACCAATAACACCATGAACTAAGTCAGACACGAGCTCCATCTGTTTGGAAATAAAAGACTGATCGATTTGATCTTGCAACACAGAGAAAATCAACTCCCCAACCGTTTCCCCATCAATGATAACTGGCAAATGCAAATTCTCTCCCTGCCAATTAGGAGAAGTTAAAATCTCGTTGTTATGACGAAGCTGTAAGTGACCAAAGTGATGACGACGCAATGAGCTCAGCTTTGTAGCGTCAAGAAACAAGTAAGCCGCAGAAATGATCGAGTTAGAAGTGAGCTGCTCAATAAAGCTCGCTATCATTGCTTCATCGAACGTGCTCGATAAAAAAGTACGACCGAACTTAATCAACGTGGCATCAATTTGCTCTTCAAACTCAAACTTACGCAGATCCTTTTTAGATTTCAGCTCCAGCTTTTTCAATGCAACACTGAGTTGCTGGTTGGATTCATATAACTCTAAGCTTTTCTGTTCCAACAGCTGCTCAGCTGCTTTTCTTGATGCAACTTCTCGTTTGAGTTTCCTTTCTAATGAGGAACTTCCCGTCATATCGTTCTTATTGAGCCTCTAACCAAAAACGTACTTTGCTGCCATCTTCTGACTGGTTTTGATGTTTGATATGAACTACCTCACCAAAATGTGCAGCACAACCTTTTATCAATCCTAAGCATACGTGAGACATACATCTTGCGCTGTGGTAGTCAAATACCAATTGGGATTGGTTTTCACTAATGAAATCAAATTGCGGAGGGTTAGCATCAGGATAGAGCTTCTTAACTTCGACATGAATAAAGTCTTCAACATGGCGAACAAATTGAAACGTCGTTTCACACTGTTGCAAACTGGCGTGACTAGGAATGGAGCGAAGTAAATTCAAAAAGACGCACTCTCCAAACACTTCTTGCAGTTGCTCGGGGGGAACACCAGATACTTTACTGAGATTCACGATCAACTTAACCAAGTCTTTGTGATCGTAACTACCAACAGCGGTGTAAACACCTTCATCGTTAGAAAGATCGAGAACTTGGTCTAACACATCAAGGCCGAATTTCTCTTCTACTAACTCCATGAACTCGGTGAAAATAATCCCTTTCATTGGCCAATACTTGCCCTATAGTGACGTCCTAAAATAAAGAATGGTGTATAACCTTATAAGTTTCAAATTAATATGTTCAAGCAGAGTGAGACACACAACACAAAGAGGGAAAGTGCTGGCGAGTGCTTTAATGCGAATGTTTTATTTGGTAACCAGTAACGATAACGCCATACGCTTTGCCGTCTTTGAGTATAATAAATAATGGTTAGGCACGATAAATAAGGACTCAGTTTGGTTATCGACAAAACTCATTTACTACAGAACTTTCAATTTCGGCTTCCAACGGGCTACCACAAAGAGTCCCTTGCACGACTGAAATGGATGAAAGAAAAGTCCCTGAGAGATGCGGCAGTCTTAATCGGTTTTGTGGAACGCGATGACGGGTTACAAGTCATTCTGACTAAGCGTGCAGCCCACTTACGCCATCATCCGGGACAAATCAGCTTTCCCGGTGGCAAATATGAGCAGGAAGATATTCAGCTCGTGAATACAGCTTTAAGGGAAACCAAAGAAGAAGTTGGGATAGAAGATGAGCATATTCATGTGTTTGGTCAACTGCCTACACTACCAACGATTAGTCAATTTAATGTGACACCTTTTTTGGCTTTTGTTTCTCCGGAATATAAAACGCATATTGACCCAAATGAAGTAGAGTCAGTTTTTGAGGTTCCTGCCAACCATATTCTGAACCCCAAAAAATTGTATAGCACCAAATTTGACCTAAAAAGAAGCAGTCATCGTGTATTTGCTATCCCATATAGACAGCATTTCATCTGGGGCATGACGGCACAAATTATCGAATCAATGCAAAAACATATTATTTCACATTAAACAGTTGTTGATATCGGTGCTTTTATAGGCGCGATCATTATGCGCATCAATATTAATAAAACGTTGCTTCATAAACATTCATTCACATTAGATTAATTTTCCATTTTCACCGCAAACGCTTGCGGTGAAATAAATTTATACAAACAGCCCTATTGATAAGTTTTTCTAATTTTACTCATTAGCAGAAATCACGAGTAGCACATCATTTTCGTGATAAAAAGCAGGTTTTTGACATATCATTCAATAAGCGTAAGCAATAAATGATTTAGATCTAATTTTCCTAGTGTAAAATCTTGCAAAATTACTCCCGACTTATTTCCTGTTCCCAAAATGAGTAACTAAAAAATGAATACAACTACTTCTGCGGTTTCTACCGCACAATCGTCTAGTAAGTTTTCTTACAAAGACTTTACCTGGTGTCTGTCCCTTTTTGGTACGGCAGTAGGTGCAGGTGTACTGTTTCTTCCTATTAAAGCAGGTGCAGGTGGCTTTTGGCCATTAGTAATCCTAGCCCTAATTGCAGCACCAATGACTTGGTTCGCACACAAATCTTTAGCTCGTTTCGTTCTTTCTGCGAAAAACCCTGAAGCGGACATCACCGACACAGTAGAAGAGCACTTTGGTAAGACTGGCGCAAACCTTATTACGTTCGCTTACTTCTTCGCTATCTACCCAATCGTACTTATCTACGGTGTTGGTATCACAAACACAGTTGACTCTTTCCTAGTTAACCAAATGGGCATGGAATCTATTCCTCGCTGGCTACTTTCTGGTGCACTTATTGCTGCAATGACAGCAGGCGTAGTATTCGGTAAAGAGCTTATGCTGAAAGCAACTTCAGCAATGGTTTACCCTCTCGTGTTCATCCTACTAGCTCTGTCTGTATACCTGATTCCTGGTTGGAACACTTCAATGATGGAAGTGTCGCCTGACTGGGATGCAATGCCAGCTATCGTATGGCTAGCAATCCCTGTTATTGTGTTCTCTTTCAACCACAGCCCAATCATTTCTCAGTTCTCTAAAGAGCAACGTCGTGTATATGGTGATGACGCAGTTAAGAAAACTGACGCTATCACTGGTGGCGCAGCAATGATGCTGATGGGCTTTGTTATGTTCTTCGTTTTCTCTGTTGTACTTTCTCTGTCTCCAGAGCAACTAGCAACGGCGCAAGAGCAAAACATCTCTGTTCTTTCTTACCTAGCAAACGTGCATGAATCTCCACTGATCTCTTACATGGGTCCATTGGTTGCTTTCGCAGCGATCACCTCTAGCTACTTTGGCCACTTCTTAGGTGCGCACGAAGGTCTAGTTGGTCTAGTGAAATCTCGTTCAAAATCACCAGTAAGCAAGATCGAGAAGATGTCTCTAATCTTCATTGTAATCACAACTTGGATCGTTGCTATCGTTAATCCAAGCATCCTAGGTATGATTGAAACAATGGGTGCACCGATGATTGCGGCAATCCTATTCTTGATGCCAATCTTCGCAATGCAAAAAGTTCCTGCGATGGCTAAGTACAAAACTTCAGCACCTGTGCAAATTTTCACAGCAATCTGTGGTCTTGCTGCAATTAGTTCTGTAATCTACGGCGCTCTTTAATCATCTCTGCCCAGTGCAGTATGATTAATCCAAAAATATAACGATAAAATTAAGCCTCCCAACTCCCCTTGGGAGGCTTTCTTCTGAGGTAATCGATATGATTAGTGTTTTTGATATCTATAAAATCGGTGTTGGACCTTCAAGCTCACACACTGTAGGCCCAATGAAAGCGGGTAAAGAGTTTATTGATGATCTTCGTGCAATGGGAAAACTGCGCGACATCACTAAAATCACCGTTGACGTTTATGGATCACTATCACTGACAGGGAAAGGTCACCACACAGATATTGCTATCATCATGGGTCTTGCAGGCAACACTCCTGAGAAAGTTGATATCGATTCTATCCCGGGCTTTATCGCTCGTGTAGAAGAAACTGAACGCCTTCCTGTTGGCATGCACTGTCACACAGTATCGTTCCCACGTGAAGGTGGAATGAACTTCCACAAAACAAACCTAGAGCTACACGAAAACGGCATGCAGATCCACGCTTGGATTGATGACGAAAAGGCGTACTCAAAAACTTACTACTCTATCGGCGGTGGTTTCATCGTTGATGAAGAAAATTTCGGTAAAGAAGCTGAAAACCCAGTAAAAGTACCTTACCCGTTTACAACGGCAGAGGAACTGGTTAACCAATGCCACGAAAGTGGATTGTCCATCAGCGCACTAACCATGAAGAATGAGCATGCGCTTCATTCAGATGAAGAAACTCGTACTTATTTCGCAAACATCTGGCGCACAATGCGCGAGTGTATGGATCGCGGTATGAATGAAGAAGGTATTTTGCCTGGTCCACTGCGTGTGCCTCGCCGTGCAGCAGCACTTCGCCAGCAGCTACTTACTTCAGAAAAGACAACAAACGACCCAATGTCTGTTGTTGATTGGGTAAACATGTTTGCTTTCGCAGTAAACGAAGAGAACGCAGCAGGTGGCCGCGTTGTTACAGCACCAACTAACGGTGCGTGTGGCATCATCCCTGCGGTACTGGCTTACTACGATAAGTTCATCCAAACTGTGACTGAAAAAGATTACATCCGTTACTTTGCGGCTTCTGGCGCAATCGGTGGTCTTTACAAGCGCAACGCGTCTATCTCTGGTGCTGAGGTTGGCTGTCAGGGTGAAGTTGGCGTGGCATGTTCTATGGCAGCAGCAGGCCTTGCTGAGCTTATGGGTGGTAGCCCAGAGCAAGTGTGTATGGCAGCAGAAATCGCGATGGAGCACAACTTAGGTCTAACGTGTGACCCAGTTGCAGGTCAGGTTCAGGTTCCATGTATTGAGCGTAACGGTATTGCGGCAGTAAAAGCAATCAACTCTACTCGCATGGCACTACGTCGCTCTTCAGCTCCAACTGTTTCTCTAGATAAGGTTATCGAAACCATGCTAGAAACAGGTAAAGACATGAACGCGAAATACCGCGAAACATCTCAAGGTGGTCTAGCAATCAAAGTGATTTGCTAACACGCCTTTCTGAATACCAATCAAAACCCGAGTCTGTGCTCGGGTTTTTTTATACCTAAAAAACCCAGGAAAATGCGTTATCAGGACAAGTAAAAAAAACCTAAAACGTTGAATATATCCAAATATTATGGATATCTCAGTAAAAAATCACATCTCTTCCCTAGCTTTATTGATAACGTAGCCAAAAATTAAACTTGGAGCACATCAACACATGATTAGGTTTGAAATTGGAAACCAAATCTGCGTTTGCTTGTCCGAAAACGAAATATCTCTAGAGCTCAATCAGTCACTCCACCACTCCATTCCTGTCAACCCAAATGAGTACGCCATTCTGTCAACTATCGCCACATACGGCAGTTTAAATACGCCGATTAGTCAGCGGTTAATAGAAAGCAAAATCACTCAACAATACAAAATGACACTGCCTGAAAATGGCTTTAAAAACGCGGTGGCCGCTCTAAGAAAGAAATTTCGCAAGCTCACGGAAGAACACTTAACCACTAACAAAAACATTATCGAAAACATTCACCGGACCGGATACTTCATCCCTTTTACTATGCAAAACAACCATCAGAATGGCATCGAACATCAACAGAAGATCAATCAATACACAACCAATAGTCTTCGAAAAGCACTTCGTATTTGCCTGCGTAATAAAAAGATCTATTCAGAAGCGATGTGGGTTGTGTTGATCACTGCGATCATTTTCTTTGCTATCTGTTACTACACGATAAACAGCATCGTTAAACATAATTATCTGGATAACGCCTTCGAAATTGCAGAGAGCCTTTCCCGCAGGAGTTGCTTTGCTAATGAAAGCGAACTGAAGTCGCTATTTGATAATGTGAAGTTGGTGGAATCGAGCATGATGCTAGATCGTTTCAATATTCGATGCTTAGTCACTCCAGAAACCGTTGTCCCTGTCAGCAAAAAAGCCTTTGAAGAGTGGAGTAACAATAACAATTACACGACCCAATCATTTGACTTAAATAACGCAACTGTTTTGGTTCGTGTTAAAAACATTAACTTATCCGACAATGTTGAAAATCATATTTCACGTTTTTTTCTTTCCGGTATGAAGCTATCAACGAATACCGGAACGTCGTTAGAGATTGGTAACACCAATGAACGCTTTTTCAATTATCACGTAAAGAATAGTGGCTATAAAGAGGTGTATTACATCTCTGGACCGTTTCAAAGTATCATTCTACTGAGCTTACTTTTTCTCATTATACTGCGTCACCGCTCCCTACAAGCCTTTATGGCTTACTTGTGCGCAATTCGACAATTCAAAATAAAACTGGAGCCGATTTATAACACTTCGGCACAAAAGATTGTGCACTACGAAGCCCTCTCCCGGTTTAAGGTAAAAAATACGCAACGGTTTATTGAAACACTGATCCGCAATGGATTGCTGCTAACTCATACCTTACTGGTGATTGATTCCATCTACACCAAGCAAAAAGCGTTGCCCATCCCTATCAGCATTAACGTTTGTCCTTCTTTGCTGCGAGGGCGTAACTTTTCAATCCTATATAGAGAGCTATCTAATCGGGATTGCCGTTTGCTGACAATCGAAATCACAGAAAATGCATCGATGTACTATACCTCTGAGATTTATGGCAATGTCGCGAAACTAAAAGCTCTGGATTGTAAAATCAGTATTGATGACTTTGGCACCGGCAATAATAATGTGGCGCTTATCAGCAAGCTGAATCCGGACTATCTCAAAATCGACCGAGAATTTGTTATTGGCCTAAAAACTGATGATAAAAAGATAGAAACCTTGCGTCAGTTAATTGCTATGGGTAATACGTATCGCTGCACGGTCATTGTTGAAGGCGTAGAAACCGCAGACAGTGCTCACTTACTCACAACATTGGGCGCATACATTCACCAAGGTTATTATTACCCTCTTCATTGCTAGCTTTTCTTCACTCGGTTAGTTACTTAAAATAGATCTAATACTCTATAAAAACTCGTGGTGGCATAAAGGTATGCCGCCAATTTGTGATTGAGCGATGATTGCGATTAAACCCACCAAACTGAAAGATTTTTCAAGTTTGATGCAATTGGATGTGCAAGAAGAGCAAAAAGGATTTTTTACACCGTTTGAAATGGCTTATCAAAAACGTAGTAAGTCAGAGGCGTTGTTTACGATTTATTCTGATGACCTATTAGTAGGCTATCTTGTTATCGATAAAGGTTTCTCCCAACATGCGCCGTTTGCTAAACGATACGAACTGGAGCTTAAGTACTTGATGATTGATCAACGTTTCCAACGTCAAGGGGTTGGGAGTGAGGCATTGCGTAAACTGTTCCTTTATGCGTATACCATTAACCCTAAAAGCACTTCTCTTTGCGCCACTGTCCCACAAAGTCAGCAATACGCTATCAGTTTTCTTGATGCGTGCGGATTCATTAATACAGAGGAAACAACATTGGGTGATAATGAAAAAGAATGGATTCTACGACACCCATTAAGCTAGCTGGTGAAGCATAATCAAAATTGGGCCATTCAGATACAACAAAGGCAAGCTTCTCGCTTGCCTTTGTTTAATGCTCAACAGAAAGTGACTTATTCGCCTTTGTAAATACAACCCGCTGTGCACGTTTCTTTGATTTCTACTTTACTTAGCAGTGGTAAGCTTGGCTTAAGCTGCTGCCAAATCCATTTTGCTAACACTTCGCTAGTCGGGTTCTCTAACCCTTCAATGTCGTTTAGGTAGTAATGGTCTAAGCGATTGTAAATTGGTTTAAATGCAGCTTTGATCTCTGCAAAATCCACTACCCAACCTGTATGTGGATCAACTTCACCTTCTACATAAAGACGAACAAGGAAAGAGTGTCCGTGCAAACGACCACACTTGTGACCTTCTGGTACGTGTGGCAAATGGTGTGCTGCTTCGAACATAAACTCTTTGTATAATTCTGTTTTCATCTTGATTCTCAGGCTTTAAAAAGACAGGCAATACTAAGGAATTCGCTGCCAAGAGACAAGCGTTACCCCATACAAGCGTAGCAAAAACTTCCGCTTGTTCCTGGCCTCTTTGCTATCACTCACACCAAAGCGCCGTATTTCTGTCACGCGCCAAACATTTGATTACACAGCACTCACATCACAATTACATATCCCCAACATGTGTGGGGTCACAATCATTCATTTCGTTGTTCGCAGTGCGCATTTGTGCACATTAATATTGTGCAGTTCGTTCCAATTACACTTATAAATTTATGCGCTCAACTATCACTTTTAAGCTCTTACTGGCGTTAATTGCTGTCTTCAGCTGCGTTCTAGCTGCCTCTACGGCTTACCAATACCATCAACAAAAAACCTTAATCAATGATGTTCTTAGTGAACAACTCCATGATAAGGCTAGTAATTATTTCGATAGCCTAAATATGATGATGCTTACGGGCACCATGTCGCAAAAAGAAACCTTACGTCAAAAGGCCCTGGCCCAAGAAGGCATTGAAGCAGTTCGCGTGTTGCGAGCTGATACTGTGACCAAACTTTACGGACCTGGGCAACAAAACCAGCAGCCTGTCGATGATATTGATCAACGAGCGTTGAATGGTGAACTGGTGATTGAACCAATCTCAGCCGATTGGGGCAAAGGGTTAGTAGTCGCGCTACCAATGAAATCGAGCGAAAATTACCGTGGCACCAACTGCGTTTCTTGCCACGTTGCACCAGCAGGAGAAGTGTTGGGCGCGATTCGCTTGGAATACAACATGAATCATGTCAATTCAATGATCAGTAAACAGGCAATGTTTGCGATGGGAATAATGGCCGTAATCGCATTTGTGGGCTTCATCATAACGATGAGTTTGATTCAAAAAATCATTGTACGACCAATTCAAAGAACGTCGAAATTCATGTCGAATGTGAGCCATAGCAAAGATCTATCTCAACGACTTATGCATCACCAACAGGATGAAGTGGGCCAACTTTCTACAGCCATCAATTCATTCATGGATACGGTCTCCGAAAGCTTAGAACGTGTGCAAGACACCTCTCACTCACTTGCCGACTCCGCGAGTAAACTAACTGCTGTCGCGCAGTCCACAGATAAAGCGGCCAATAACCAACAGCTAGAGACCAACGAAGTACAAAGTAATATCACCGATATGTTGCAGCAACAAACTGCGGTTGAGGACTCGACTAATAATGCTACTGTTTTGGTCAATCACACCGTTGATGTCGCCACTCATAGTGCAAGCCAAGCACACAACGTCAGTGAAGACATCAAACAACTAGTAAGTAACATTGATACCGTACGGGAAAAAATCAGCTCTCTAAACCAGAGAACCGAAGAAGTGTCGTCCATTCTTGTGGTTATTAAGGGTATTGCAGAACAAACCAATCTGCTCGCGTTGAATGCTGCTATTGAAGCCGCCCGTGCCGGAGAGCAAGGACGCGGTTTTGCGGTCGTCGCGGAAGAAGTGCGTAACCTGGCTTCTAGGACGGCTGAAGCCACTGGTAATATTGAACATATCATTTCTCAATTCCAGCAAGGAAGTGAAGAGTCATTAACTTCTGTTGATACCGTCTGCCAGTTTGCTCATCAACGCTCTGTCGATGTCGAGGCACTATCAGCCACAATGCATAACGTTGTTGACGAGATGCGCCAAGTGCTCAGACATGCAGAAGATATCCAAAACCAGACGCAAACCACATCTGATGTAAGTCAGCATATTCAATCTAAAATAGATGTGATCACACTGCATGCTAACGACACATCGCAATCAGCATCGCACACGCGTGATATTAGTGTTGATTTAGAGCATCTATCCGAACGTTTAGAGCAATTACTAAACCAATTCACACTTTCAGAGCACAAAAGAGTGAATAAATAGAGAGATTCTCCCCATCAAAACGAATATAAAGGTTGATGCGAGCGAATTGACAGGTAATATGTCTCGTTGAATCTGTAAAATGCTACCCAACTCAGCGCTTAGCTTGTTTTTTGAACAAAAATGTTATTAGACAAGTACTTTAAGTAAGCGTTGAGTTGAATTTTTACCTCAATGGAGAATATTGAAAACATGACTTACGCGCCTGTATCAGACGTATTGAAAGGTCAGCTAGCAGTAGACAGCGAAGTGACTGTTCGTGGCTGGATCCGTTCACGTCGTGATTCCAAAGCTGGAATCTCTTTCCTTGCCATATATGACGGCTCTTGTTTCGACCCGATTCAGGCCGTGGTCCCAAATAATCTTAATAATTACGAAGACGAAGTATTAAAGCTAACGACTGGCTGCTCTGTTGAAGTAACTGGTAAGATTGTTGAATCTCCTGCAAAGGGTCAAGACTTCGAACTTGCTGCCACTGACGTTAAAGTGGTTGGTTGGGTTGAAGATGCTGAAACTTACCCAATGGCAAAAACTCGTCACTCAATCGAGTACCTACGTGAAGTTGCGCACCTTCGTCCGCGCACAAACGTAATCGGTGCAGTAGCACGTGTACGTAACTGCCTATCACAAGCAATCCACCGCTTCTACCACGAGCAAGGTTACTTCTGGGTATCTGCGCCGTTGATCACGGCTTCAGATGCTGAAGGCGCTGGTGAAATGTTCCGCGTATCTACGCTAGACATGGAAAACCTTCCTCGCACTGACGCTGGTAAAGTGGACTACAACGAAGACTTCTTCGGTAAAGAGACGTTCCTAACCGTATCTGGTCAGCTAAACGCAGAAGCTTACGCTTGTGCGCTAAGCAAAGTTTACACTTTCGGCCCTACTTTCCGAGCTGAAAACTCAAACACAAGCCGCCACCTAGCAGAATTCTGGATGGTTGAGCCTGAAGTTGCGTTCGCAGAACTGGATGATGTAGCGAAACTGGCTGAAGACATGCTCAAGTACGTGTTTAAAGCGGTGCTTGCAGAGTGTCGCGATGACCTTGAGTTCTTCGCTCAACGCATCGACAAAGAAGCAATCACTCGTCTAGAGCAGTTCGTTTCTTCTGACTTCGCGCAGGTTGACTACACTGACGCAATCCAGATCCTTCTTGATTCAGGTCGTGAGTTCGAATTCCCAGTTGAATGGGGTATCGATATGTCTTCTGAGCACGAGCGTTTCCTTGCTGAAGAACACTTCAAAGCACCTGTAATCGTTAAGAACTACCCGAAAGACATCAAAGCATTCTACATGCGTGCTAACGATGACGGTAAAACAGTTGCAGCGATGGACGTTCTAGCACCGGGCATCGGCGAAATCATCGGTGGTTCTCAGCGTGAAGAGCGCCTAGACATTCTAGATGCACGTATGCGTGAAGTGGGTATCGATCCTGAACATATGAGCTGGTACCGCGACCTACGTAAATACGGTACAGTGCCACACGCAGGCTTCGGTCTAGGCTTCGAGCGCCTAGTATCTTACGTAACTGGTATGGGCAACGTTCGTGACGTGATCCCATTCCCACGTACTCCTCGCTCTGCGAACTTCTAATCACTTTTTAGTGATATCGAATTAAAAAGACCTCCCATGTGGAGGTCTTTTATTTTGTACGAATGATTTTCTAGCAACCGGTGTATGCACTCTAGTTGTTATTTTCGTCGTCATCCTCATCTGCTCGCGCTGCGTATTTTACTCCAACCACACACAAGCCAAACATCACAAATGGGATAACGGCAGCAGTGTATTCCGTCCAAACCATATGAGAAAAAGATTTCGCCAATATCAAGTGTGCAAACACCAACAAAAATGCGCTAAAAATAGCAACACCCATCAACCTAAGTTCATGCTTTACCAACTGCTTTTTCATTACGGCTCCTAACCTAAATGGTTGTCTGCCCATGATTGAAACACAGCTTCGGTATCGTCCACTGATACAGTTTGAGCAAAAAACAGGTAAACAGTTGGCTAATGAAGTAATTCTCCGACCGTCTTCACGGCTTGTTCTAATTCATCATTTACAGGTAACGATGTATTAAGCCTCAGGTAGTTCTCATAATTTGGAGCGACAGAAAACAACTGACCAAATGCTACAGTGATGTTCGCTTCCAATAACTTCTGATAAATCGCTTTTCCGCACTTTGTTTTCGGCAGTTCTATCCAAAGAAAATAGCCGCCTTCCGGTTGCGTGTAACGAATCGATTGGGGAAAGTACTTATCAACCAGTTCAATAAACGCCAATTGCCGCTGCTCAAGATTCTTTCGCAGTTTTCTAAGATGGCTATCATAACTATCGTTTTGCAAGTAATGCGCGATACCCTGCTGGATTGGTGCACTGCCTGACAACGTCGAGATAAGTTGCAGCTTTTGAAGTTGCTCATTGAAGCGTTTGTTTACCACCCAGCCCAGCCTATAGCCAGGGCAAAGGCTTTTTGAAAATGATCCACAATGCAACACGCGCTCTTGTGTATCAAAAGCTTTAAGTGAGCTTGGCTTTTTTTCAGAAAAATAAAGCTCTGAATACACATCATCTTCGATCAAGTACACATCGTATTTATCAGCCAGTTCGACGATACGTTGCTTCTGCCCGTCACTTAATAAGGTTCCTGTTGGATTGTGAAAGTTAGTCATTAACCAACATGCGCGAACATCATTGTCGGCAAAAGTCGCTTCAATTTGATCCACTGAATGTCCAGTTAACGGATCCACCGTTATTTCTATCGCCTTTAGACCTAAACGTTCAATCGCTTGAAGTGCGCCATAAAACGTCGGTGATTCAACTACAACAGTATCTCCAGGCTGGGTCACGGCCTGAAGGCTCAAATTCAACGCTTCTAATGCGCCAGAAGTAACGACAATATCATCATGGGTAAACACCATACCTTGTTGGATGTACCGTTGAGCAATCAAACGGCGTAGAGACTCACAGCCCGGCGGCAAGTTATCCAATAACGTCTCTGCCCCCATCTTCCTGCCTGAGCTGGCTAGGTTGCGGTTTAGCGCTTCTAATGGGAACAATGCTGGGTCTGGAAACGCGGAGCCAAACTTCACCGCATTCGGTGAGGCCTGATTTTTGAGGTAGTCGTAAAGTTCATCGTTGATGCTAGAGCGATAAACGGAAGTGGCTGGAGAACTCGGTTCGAAGCGGTCCAACTCCGCAGTCACAAAGTATCCAGACTGAGGTTTCGCTGCGACCCAACCTTGTGCTTCGAGCAACTGATAAGCTTGTAATACCGTACCTGCGCTGACAGAATGGTTTCGGCTTGTTACACGCACTGATGGCAGCTTTTCCCCTGCTCTCCATGTATTTTGCTGAATCTGCGTTTTGAACAGCTCAGCCAGTTGACGGTATCGGTTCATGTTTCCCTCATTTCACTTACAGCCGCACCATAGCATACTTCGCGCCAGCATTCTGATATGGGAGTATTCAATTTAGCAACGTAATTTATCAAGCTTATCAATAGATATTTCAGCCACGAAGTGAGCGTTTATATCCCATACTTTGACTGTTACACACATATTGCCTCACATCTTTGCAATACCTAAAAGCAAGGTTTTACGTTGGACTGAGTGCGTTAAACTCACTTCGAGCTACGGTCTTTAAATCAGGAGGAAGCGATGAAAGTTTTTACAATGGACGATCTCTCGTATCGCGGAAAACATAAAGGTGTACATAGTTGGGACCATCCTGGCAGTACCACCCCTTATTATTGGCATCCTGATTGGCTGCATATCGCTGAAGATGCTTTGGGTGAACACAAAAAGGCTGACCTTGAAGTCCCTGATGGAGAAACAGCGACAGAAGAGCATGCAAAAGCGGCGATTCTCAAACACTTGAATGACGAGTAGTTTAGGCTCTATCACCGTTCAAGAATAGCATTAGGTAGGCGAATCCATCGTTGTATGCTTTAAACACAAATAAAGCTAAAACCTGCCAAATAGTAAATTCTTCTGAATGAGAAGTACGCATCTTCTATAGCGTTCAAAGGGCAAAATAAGTCGATTGTTATCACATTAATTTTCATTACATCTGTTACATTTAAATAGTAATGGTGATGCACACCTCAACTCATGGATTATGAGAGAAAACAATAATGGCGAAATACAACGAAGAAGATATTAAATACAAAGGTGAATCCAACGGCGTACATTCTTGGAGCTCTCCTTCCGGCCAACCTTATTACTGGCACCCAGATTGGCTACACGTTGCGGAAGATGCGACGGGTACGCATCCGAAGCAAAAACTTGAAGTTGAAAAGACAGAAGTACCAACCGAAAAGCACGCATTAAAAGCGATCTTAAAGCATATGAACGACTGGGCGACTGAAAAACTTTCTTCTAACCCTGACATCGAAACCAATGCGGTTGAGTCGGAAATCAATCTGAAGAAATAACCCCAACCGATATCCATACTCTAACAGTAAACGCTCCACCTTTGGTGGGGCGTTTTTGTCTCAACAAATCCTCACTAGGCAATTATAAACGTGTTAACGCAAAGCACTGAATTGAAACGATTGGGATGTGTGCAAAACTTCTCCAACCATGGCATAAATGCCCTTCAAACTCTGTGCCTACCAAACGTTTTCATGGCAAAAACTTTAGTTATGTTAGAATTCTGTTTCAAATCGCAACTTTTTTAGGTTTTCTTTTCAGTAACGGTTGTAACCAATATTGCTGAAAGGTATAAATGTTAGCACACCCCTTCGATTAACATGGATGAAGATTATGTTTGAAAAAGTAGTTGCCGCTCCGGCTGACCCTATTCTTGGCCTTACTGAAGAGTTTAAAAAAGATGCTCGCGCAGACAAAATTAACCTTGGCGTAGGTATTTACAAAAACGAGCAAGGCGAAACTCCCGTTCTTGCGACAGTAAAGAAAGCTGAAGCAGCACTTGTTGAAACTGAAAAAACCAAATCTTACCTAACCATCGAAGGCACAGCAGAGTACGGTATTGCAGTGCAAAAACTGCTTTTCGGCTCTGATGCAGAAATTGTAAACGAAAAACGCGCTAAAACAGCTCAAGCTCCGGGTGGTACTGGTGCACTACGTGTTGCCGGCGAGTTCATTAAACGTCAACTAGGCGATGTAAAGATCTGGATCAGCAACCCAACATGGGCGAACCACAACGGCGTATTTACTGCTGCTGGTATCGAAACGGCACAATACAGCTACTACAATGCTGAAACAAAAGACAAAGACTTCGATGCGATGCTAAATGATCTGCAATCTGCATCTGAAGGCGACATCGTGCTTCTACACGGCTGCTGTCACAACCCTACAGGGATCGATCCTACGGCTGAAGAATGGGAAACATTGGCGAAACTTGTCGCAGAGAAGAAATTGCTTCCTCTGTTCGACTTCGCCTACCAAGGCTTTGCTAAAGGTGTGGAAGAAGATGCTGCAGGTCTTCGTACTTTTGCTAAGTACAACAAAGAAATTCTAGTCGCGAGCTCTTTCTCGAAAAACTTTGGCCTATACAATGAACGCGTAGGTGCCTTCACGTTAGTAGCTGAGTCAGAAGAAGTCGCAACAACCGCATTTTCTCAAGTTAAAGCCATTATTCGCTCTATCTACTCTAACCCACCTGCACACGGCAGTGCTGTCGTGACTCACATTCTTGGCAACGCCGAAATGCGTGCGGAATGGGAAGCTGAAGTAGCAGAAATGCGTGACCGTATTCAAGAAATGCGTGAACTATTTGTAGCGACACTAAAAGCAGAAGGTGTGGACGCAGACTTTAGTTTCATCGAACGTCAAAATGGTATGTTCTCTTTCTCTGGTCTTTCTAAAGAGCAAGTTAACCGCCTTAAAGAAGAGTTCGGTATTTACATTGTCGGTTCTGGCCGAATCAGTGTTGCTGGTATGACGAAGTCAAATATGGGCCCTCTGTGTAAAGGCATTGCAGCGGTTTTATAATCGACTGTCGCATACTTTGTTAAAAGGAAAGGTCAGCATAAGCTGACCTTTTTTGTTTTAACTTAACGCCAAAAACGAACCCGTCCGATCTAGTAGACAAACTTCAAACTCAGCCCAACTTCATTGACGTAATCTGAGCTTTCACCGCTGTAATCAGTATCTCTAAACTGATAAAAAAGACCAGTGCCGATGACTTTATGCCATTGGTAGTTAAGACCGATCTTAAAATTGTTCTCATCAACGATATCACTACGGTTCAACTCCACTTCAGCTGTCGCAATAAGCTTTTCACTGAGCAAGTAATTCACCCCAACAGTTACAGCTTGAATCAATTCGCTATCGGAAGACAACGTATTATCCGTTTTGTCGTCCGTCGCTTTCGCTTTGATTGCGCCTATTCCATATATCCCGTAGATATCGAATTGCTCTGTAACTCCATAACGGTAACCACCACCAAACAAAAGGCGGTCAATGCGAAGAGTAAAATCATCCGGATGGAAAAACTGCGCTGAGTAATCAACATTAAACAACCAATTCTCAGTAAACAAATAGTTACCACCGAGTCCCACTGTGGTCGTATTAGAGTTATCTAACCATTCTTCGTTTGTCGTTCCGGCACCAACATCCAAATGAATGTGTTCGTACCCAAATTTTTCTGCTTGGTCCATGACCACTGCGCTTGATATCGCCGGCAAAGCAGCTAAAGAAACAAGCAATAAATTTCTCACCATTCGACTTCCTTTCATGAGAATTATCTAAACACTGTATTCCATCGCCTGAGCTACTTGGCTCAAGAAGAATAGCTTAATCTAAAGACGTGATAACGATCTGAAACAGCCAAAGATCTAATCAGTCATCACGAAGAAAACATATCGGCGACGTCTTTTTCAATTGAGGTGACCATATAGTAGTAAAAATGAAGCTCCCTTATCGTGCGATATGTCAGAATCTTATGACTGAGCACGAAAATCGCGGTTCAGATAAGACTCTGTTTTAAAACTAAGTTAAGATTACTTTATTATTTGCGAACTAAAAGGCGCCTTCGATGGATGCAGAACTTCTCGAGATTTACAACTTTCTCGCCAAGTATCCCCCGTTCAATGAACTCCCTGAAGAAACACTAAACAAGGTGACAGAGAGTATCGAAATCTCGTACTACCGAGAAGATACCCCCATCATCCATTTTGGAGACTATATCCAAGATTTATACGTGGTGCGAAGCGGTGTTGTTGAAGTTTATCGACGCAAAGGTGAGCTGTATAATCGCCTTGACGAAGGTGACCTATTTGGCCAGATGGGCATGCTCACCAATAACAAAGTCCGCTTTCCAGTAAAAGCCATTGAGGATACCCTGCTCTACTGTATTCCTGGTGACATTTTCCAAGAAATTTACGATAACTTTGATTCCTTTGCGGATTTTGTTGAAGTTGAAAATAGCGCTCGTTTACGCCAAGCCATTTCAGAAAACAAAGACGCCAATGACCTGACGACGTCGAAAGTGAAAACCTTGCTGACTGGCGATGCTCATACGATTGATCGTGGTCAGACAATCCAGCAAGCCGCGCAGCAAATGGCGAATGACAACGTATCGGCTTTACTTATCGTCGACCCAGATTTCGTTCGTGACGAAGACGATCCACAGTCCCCAGTACTTGGTATCATTACCGACCGTGACTTGTGTACCCGTGTGTTAGCTGAAGGTTTGTCCCCACAGGACGATGTGTCCAGTGTGATGACCACGGAGGTCATGTCTCTTGACCACAACGCTTACATCTATGAAGCAATGTTAACGATGCTGCGTTACAACGTACATCACCTACCAGTGGTAAAAAACCAATTACCAATCGGTATTATCGAAACCACCGACATTGTTCGTTATGAATCTCAGAATTCGTTGTTGTTGGTGAGTAGTATTTTCCAACAACAGACTATCGAAGATTTAGCCGTTGTTGCCGAAGAAGTGAAAAGCAGCTTCGTGCGTCTGGTCAATGAAGATGCCAACTCTCACATGGTGGGTAGCGCGATGTCGGTCATTGGCCGAAGCTTCAAACAGCGTCTGCTAGAAATGGCAGAAGAAGAGCTTGGTCCACCGCCAATTCCTTATTGTTTCCTTGCACTTGGCTCAATGGGGCGAGATGAGCAACTGTTGGTGACTGACCAAGATAACGCCATCATTCTAGATGAAACTTATCAAGAAGAGAAACATGGTAAATACTTCGAAGCCCTAGCAAAATACGTCAGCGATGGGTTAGATGCCTGTGGCTACAAATATTGCACAGGCGATATTATGGCAACCAACCCACTGTGGCGCATGACTCGTTCAGAATGGGAAGAGTGTTTTGCTGACTGGATTGATAACCCGAACCCGAAAGCACTACTCAACGCCTCCATCTTTTTCGACTTGGATGGCGTCTATGGCCGCTTAAAATGGGCAGAACAGTTAACTAGCTTTATTGTTCGTCGCGCTCGAAAGAACAACCGCTTCTTAGCGTGTTTGGCTCGTAACGCACTAAACAGAACACCACCTCTAGGCTTCTTTAAAGACTTCGTGATGGAAAAAGATGGCAGACACAACAACTCCATCAACCTCAAACGTCGCGGTACTGCTCCTCTGGTCGACTTAATTCGCGTTCACTCTCTGGCGGTTGGTTCACGAGCACAGAACTCGTTTGAGCGTCTTGACGACATTATTGATGCTGGCATTTTGCCAAAAGGTCGAGCACAAGACTTAAAAGACGCGTTAGAGTTTATTTCCATGGTGCGTATTCGTCACCAAGCGACGGATGTGGAACTAGGCATTGATCCTGATAACAATATCGAACCGGAAAACCTCTCTGAGTTTGAACGTCGCAACCTAAAGGATGCATTCCAGATCCTAAGCAATGGTCAAAATTTCCTTAAGTTCCGCTACCAAGCGAACAAGAGCTTTAAGTGAGGTTTAGCATGATTAAAAAGCTCTTTCAGAAGCCAACCATTCAGTGGCCAACGAAGTTTGAACAAAAGCTGGAGATGGCGAAGGATGAGAATTTAATTGCGTTTTATAGCAACAAGCCGCCTGCTCCAGAAACACCGTTATCTGAGGTGGAGTTCGTGGCGTTAGATTTCGAAACGACGGGTTTGAATCCTGAAAAACATGACATCATTACTATTGGTTTAGTGCCGTTTAACCTGAAGCGAATTTTCCTACGTAACTCGCGTCATTGGAAGGTACGTCCACAGCGTGCACTCGATGAAGACTCAGTCATTATACACGGTATTACTCACAGCGAATTGATCGATGCGCCTGACTTAGGCGATATCTTAAGCGAGCTGCTACCATGCTTAAGCGGGAAAATCATTGTTGTTCATTACCGTCGTATCGAGAGAGAGTTTCTGGATAAAGCGCTCAAAAGCCGTTTAGGGGAAGGTATTGAGTTTCCTGTTTTAGATACGCTGCACCTTGAAGAAACGATTCAACAGAAACGTTCAGGCTCTCTCTGGGAGCGTTTAAAAGGGAAAAAACCAGAATCGGTTCGGCTAGCGCAATCTCGACGCCGTTATGGGCTGCCAGACTATACGCCTCACCATGCATTAACCGATGCAATTGCTACCGCAGAGCTACTGCAAGCGCAAATCGCCCATCATTACAGTGAAGAGCAACCCATCAGTGAGTTCTGGCTGTAATATACTTCACGCTTAATAGCGATCAAAAAAGGAGCCTGATGGCTCCTTTTTTACTTAGGTTGAGACAAGATTACAGCTTAAAGCGTTGAATCTCTTGTTCAAGTTCGTGTGATAGCTCAGACAGGTGAGCAGCTTGTTCTGCTGCTTGATGAGCTTCGACTGACAGCTCGTTAGACACGTCACGAATACCTTCAGTGTTACGAGTGATCTCAGTGGTTACCGATGCTTGCTCTTCTGCTGCTGAAGCAATCTGCGTTGCCATATCACTGATACGCTCAACAGCAGTGTGGATTTGCGTCAAGCTCGCTGCAGCCGCATTGGCATCATCAACACTGGTATCAGCTAGACGACGACTGTCACCCATAATACCGACCGCTTTGGCTGTTGTGCCTTGTAGCATCTCGATAGTTTCTTGAATCTCTTGCGTTGAAGCATGAGTACGTTGGCTCAATACGCGGACTTCATCTGCAACCACAGCAAAACCACGGCCTTGCTCACCTGCACGTGCCGCTTCGATCGCCGCGTTAAGTGCAAGTAGGTTCGTTTGCTCTGCAATGCCTTGAATCGTTGATAGAATCGTATTGATGCTATTTCCGTGTGCTTCTAGCTCTTGAATCACATCAGTAGCAACTTGAACTTCTTGCGCTAAGTTCTGAATAGAGCCTTGCGTTTGAGTTACTTGGCTTGAACCGTGTGAACAAGCTTGAACCGCTTCTTCTGAGTTACTTGCCGTGCTATCAGCATTACCTGCAATTTCTTGTGTCGCTGCTGCCATTTCGTTCACGGCCGTCGCCACCATGTTGATTTCATCTTGCTGGTAAGAGATACGCTGACTACGCTCCTCAGCTTGCTGTGCTGTCGTGCGTGCTTGCTCTGAAAGCGCAGAAGATACGTGGCTAAGCTTAGTAACCATTGTGTGCATGTTGCCAACAAAACGGTTGAAGTTTTCCGCCAGTTTACCTACTTCATCATCACTGCGTGGCTCTAGGCGTTGCGTTAAGTCACCTTCGCCAGATGCAATTTCTTCCAGTGCATTTGATACGCGGTTCAAGTCACGGAACAAGAAACCAACTAGCCAAGAAACTGCAAGAATAACCACAATCGTGATCGCCACAGCAGTGAACAATAGATCTCGTAGCAATACCGCATGACCTGCTTCTTCTGTTGCGCGATCCATTTCAATCGCAAACATCCAATGCGTGCCAGGAACTTTATTGAAGTAGTAAAGCTTCTCTTTTCCTTTGATTACCGTATCTTCGATACGACCTTCATCGGCGGCACGCTCAATTGCCTCTTCTGAAAAATCTTTTAGAACACTGGTGATAGGCTTAAGCGTCAAGCTTTTATCTGGATGCGCTAAAAAGGTGCCTTCATTCATGTCGATTAGCATCGCATGCGCGTTTTCACCTGCATCTAAGTTAATCACATCGCTGATAAGCTGATCGATCAGTACATCCGCACCAACAACACCAACAAACTGACCATTTTTCATTACTGGCTCAGCAATGGTCACAAGTAGTGCATTCGTGATTGCGTCTTGATATGCGGCTGTGATGATTTGCTTACCCGCTGCATCAGCATCCTTGTACCAAGGACGTGTGCGAGGGTCATAATCAGCACGGTTACGCTCCGGATGAGAGCGGTACATATCACCGTTTGGTGTACCAAGGAAGATGTCATCGAAGCCACCAGCCTTGCGAGCTTGTTGTAGGAAAGGAACAACGTCTTGCTCGGTCGAGTAGTCGTTGAACGCAGTGGCAATATCTTTACGGATATTGACCCAATCAGAAATTCCCTCTGACGCAGTAGTACTAAGACTTTGCGCACGTGAATAGACACCTGAACGAGTCTGATCAAATAATTGACCAGCCGACAACCAAGTAAGTGCTGTTGCCATCACAACAACAGCAGAAAGGCTTGCGCCTATAAGCTTTTGTTTTAATGATAATTTCATATTTATAGTTTTTTGAGTTGGGAGAACAGTTAAGGTGCATGAATATTACACACTTTTTTACGACTATTCACTAATTTTTAAAAAACAAAATAGCACATTAACTCTTTGTAAAATATGAACTTTCATGTGTCATTTTTTTGTCTCGAGCGTCATAAAAACCGCACAAAAAAAGCCAGCAAATTGCTGGCCTTTTGATTGATTGTTAGTCAAACGGTTTTATAAAATGCCGAATTACTGACGCTCTGTTCTCATACCCATCAATAAGCTCACACACATTGCAAGCAGAATGAAGGTAAATGGCAGTGCTGTAGAAATGGCACCAGCCTGAAGAGCTTGAACCGCCTCGGAGCCACCAATCCATAGCAGAGCAACCGCAATTGCACCTTCCATGAATGCCCAGAAGACACGTTGAAGTACAGGTGCATCAACTTTACCACCTGCCGTGATACTGTCGATAACAAGTGAACCAGAGTCAGAAGACGTAATGAAGAACACAAGTACCAACACAACAGCGATGATAGAAAGCATGCTACCAAATGGAAGAACATCAAACATTTGGAACATAGCGAGAGATACGTCAGTCAAGCCATTTGTGCCCAGCTCACCTACTTTATCAACAACTTGCTCGATCGCCAGGCCACCAAATACAGACATCCAAACAACGGTAACCGCAGTTGGAACCAGTAGAACTGCTGTGATGAACTCGCGAACGGTACGGCCACGAGAAACACGCGCGATGAACATGCCTACGAATGGCGACCATGAAATCCACCAAGCCCAGTAGAACACTGTCCAGCCTTGGAACCAAGCTTCGTCCGTACGACCAAACGGGTTACTTAGTGGGATGATATTCTCTACATATGCCATAAGTGTGGTTGGAATCGAACCTAGGCTCGCCGCCCAACCGATAAGACCAACAAGGAGAAGTAGCAAGAACGCCACAACCATGTTGATGTTACTAATGACTTTAACACCACCATCGATGCCGCGTACGACTGAAACAACAGCAAGTAAAGTCACCACGGTAATAACGACGATTTGCAGACCTAGGCCTGGCTCAACACCAAATACGTGATGAATACCACTTGCTGCTTGCTGCGCACCTAGACCTAGGGATGTAGCAAGACCAAATAAAGTCGCAAGCACAGCCAGAATGTCCACAATGTGGCCAGCCCAACCCCATGCACGATCACCCAGAAGTGGGTAGAAGATCGAACGCATAGATAGCGGTAAACCTTTGTTGTAGGCAAAGAATGCTAAAGAAAGTGCTACAACACCGTAAATTGCCCATGGGTGAAGGCCCCAGTGGAACATCGTTGCACCCAGTGCCAATCTCGCGGCTTCTGGTGTATTTGCCTCAACACCAAGTGGCGTTTCATACCAACCGGTGAAGTAAGCGACAGGTTCTGCAACACTCCAGAACATTAAACCGATACCCATACCAGCTGCAAATAGCATTGCAAGCCATGACATAAACGAGTAATCGGCAACAGCGTCTTTACCACCTAGTCGAATCTTACCCATTGGTGAGACGATAAGCGCCAAACAGAAAATAACGAAAATGTTACCTGCAATAATGAACAACCAATCGAATGAACCAATAATTTTCCACTTCAGCCCATCAAGTGCCGTCTTTGCGGTATGTGCATCTAGAACTAATGCAGCGACAAGAAACAGCGCAATTAAACCTGCACTAATACCAAAAACTGGGTTATGAACATCAAAACCCCATTTTTGAACGTTGTCCTGACCTACCGTATAGTCGGTACTATCGATACTGTACTTATCTATACCCTTTGTCATCGTTCCTCTCTATTTTTGTAGTGTTTTTACGTACCAAACAAAAAAATCTTTCGAACACGATACGTTTTGCATTCCGTGAAGGCGCAAGATCCTATCATTTGACACGTTTTTGTCTATCTTTTTGCTATTAAAAAATCCAATAACTTACTTTTCACTGTGTGGTTACGGCCTTTGATAGAACAAATCACTACTACAATAGTTAGACCACAAACATTTATTGCTATAATAATTTTAGCTCTTCTTATTTTGTCGAAAAGGCGCGACAAAATGGTATTGAGGACACGGCGTAAAATTGTAGGGGTAATTTTTGATTTCCCCCCTTTAAATAAGGGCGCATTTAAGTTAGTGTCGCCTCGATAAATGTTCCCTACAGACTGGATGAATAAATTGGAAAAGTACGAAGAAGTATTGGTCTCGATTCGTCAGATCATCCGCGCTATTGATTTACATTCTAAAAAGCTGAGCAAAGAGTCTGGATTGACTGCTCCACAGTTGATTTTGATGCGCGCTATCAATGACTTAGATAACGTGACGATTAAACAGTTGTCTAGCCACACTAACATGAGCCAAGCGACCGCAACGACCATTCTAGATAGACTAGAACGAGGCCAGTTTGTTGAGCGTCAGCGCAGTGTTCAAGACAAGCGTAAAGTGCATGCTGTACTTACGAGCAAGGGCCAAGAAGCCTTAAAACAAGCACCAACGCCGCTGCAAGAGCACTTCATTAATCGATTCCAAAAATTGGAAGAATGGGAGCAATCCCTTCTACTATCTTCCGTTCAACGCATCTCGACGATGATGAATGCAGAGGACATCGATGTTGCTCCAATGCTAGAGCTTGGTAGCATTACCAAAGCCGATTAGTTTCGCTCCCACGTGCTCGCTTTTTGCGGGCACTACTCTCCTACTCAGTCAAGCCAGTTTCAAACGCATATTTTGCTAACTCTGCCGTCGAATGTAAGTCCAACTTGTGCTTAATGTTATGGCGATGCGTCTCTACCGTTCGATAACTAATATTGAGTAAAGTGGCGATTTTTTTGCTGCTGTTTCCTTGAGCAACTAATTTAAGTACCGCTTCTTCCCTGCGGCTGAGAGGATTCGTTTTTTGCGTGGCAGGCACCACTTCTTGGGTAAAGAGTGTTTGTGTGACGGATTCACAGAAATACGTCGAGCCTTGGTTCACCGTTTTTATTGCTTGCACCATTTTCTCGGCCGAGATTTCCTTGAGCATATATCCTACGGCACCAGCTTGCATGACCTTCATGATGTACTCGCGATTATCGTGCATGGTCAACATAAGTATTTTGCTCTCTGGGCGCGCTTCTTTAATTACACCAGTCGCTTCAATACCGTTCATTATAGGCATGCTGATATCCATCAATATGACATCCGGTTGCAAGTGCTTTGCGACCTCTATCGCTTCCAAACCATTACTTGCTGTACCCACCACTTCGATGTCAGGCTCTAACTCCAAACGAGCCATGAAGCCATCCAACACCACTTGATGATCATCGACAATCACTACACTAATCGGTTTATCCATAAACTATTTCATCCAAATTAAGCAGCACGGTAATCTCTGTTCCCAAGCCAAGCTCACTCATTAGCTCAAATTCACCACCGATGAACTCTACACGCTCTTGCATATTCCTTAACCCAATCCCTTGTTGGTGCACTGCTTGGTTAACCACAAACCCAACGCCATCATCACGTATGAGTAATTGCAGCATATTGCCCATTTTTTGCAAAGTAACCGTTACTTTTTTCGCTCGCGCATGTTTTTCAATGTTATTCAAAGACTCCTGAGCGACGCGATATAGCGTCGTTGCGACTTCCGAAGTCAGTTTGTGCTGCTGAGTATCGAAATTGCTCTCGATATCAATCCCGGAATGGGAATGAAAATCCTGTAGCAAGGTCGTCAGTGCTGCTTCTAAACCGATATCATCGAGGGCGCTTGGACGGAGCTGATGAGAAATATGCCGCACCTCATTTATCGCGGTGACGAGCGATCGTTGTGATTTATCTAAGTGGGATTTGAGTTTTTCGTCTTCCAGTCTATGACTCATTAAGTCTAAATGACATTTACTGGAGACTAACAACTGATTGATTCCATCATGCAGTTCTCGCGCTAAATGCTTTTTCTCATCTTCTTGGAACATCACGGTTTTATGTGCCAATTCTTTCAGGTTCTTATCAGCGAGGCGATGCTCGTGCAGATTGATCGCCAAAGTGAGAACAATGATTACAGCAACGGTCACCGCTAAGATCACGACGACTGAGAAAAATGTCGTTTCGATATTTTTGTTCACTGCCGCGCGCATATTGGCGACTTCTCGGCTGACATCCTCAATATACAGCCCAGTCCCTATCATCCATTCCCACTTATCGAGCCATGCAGCGTAACTAAGCTTAGGGACGACTTCACCCGTAGATGGCTTTTGCCACAGGTACTGATGAAATCCGCCACCGGATTGCGCTTGATACAATAAAGCTTCGATTAAGCGATCGCCATTTTCGTCTTCAAGATAGAGTAAGTTTTCCCCGACAAGCTCTGGAAGAACTGGGTGTACAAGGTTGGTACCATATTTATCATAAGCAAAAAAATAGCCGTCAGACCCATAACTCAAACGATTTAAAATCGCTTTCACACGCGTTTTGGCAACACTCTCTTCTAATGTCGGATCGTTGTAGATGTAAGAAATGGAGTCAAAAGCGACGTCGACCGTATCTTTCAGCGCCGCTTCTTTTGATTGGATCAGGTTTTGATGAAAGATCTCTACCTCCCTTTTGCCAAGGGTCTTGGTTTGATAGATAGAGATCCAGCTGATACTCGCTGACACCAATACCACGGGTATCAGTGTCAGCAGAATTAACTTTGCTTTGAGAGGCATCCCTTCCCTCCATGAAACGCTGCCTTTACAGCTTACTATCTTAGCAGTACAAACCAATCGATTGTGTCTGCATAGACATAATTAACAGCTTAACAACTTGTCTCAAAAGGTAAAAACTCTCAGTTCACAAAATCTCTTTATTATCGAGTGATTAACTCATACCGTAAAAACCTGGGAAAAACAGCAAAGACGCCAACACAACAATCTGAATCGCGATGAATGGCATCACACCTTTGTAGATATCACGCGTAGTAACCCCTGCTGGAGCGACACCTTTTAGATAAAACAAACTAAAGCCAAATGGCGGTGTGAGGAACGACGTCTGCAAGTTCATCGCAATAAGAATCGCAAACCACGTCATATTAATGCCCATCAATTCAGCGACTGGCGCAATAATTGGCACGATGATAAAACAGATTTCAACGAAGTCGATAAAGAAACCTAAAATCAGAATCACCACCATGGTAATAATAAGGAATCCCCACTTTTCACCCGGCAGTTCTAACATCCACTCTTCAACTAAATAATCACCACCAGTGTAGGTAAATGCCATTGAGAAGGCGGTCGCACCAAGTAAGATCGCAAAGACCATTGCGGTTACTTTAACTGTCTCTTTTGATGCATCATAAATCATCGACCAACTAAACTGCTTATACAATAGCGATAAAATAATCGCACCTGCACCACCCAGTGCCGCTGACTCTGTTGGTGTTGCAATCCCTGCAAAGATGGAGCCCAATACCACGATGATTAATGCTAAAGGTGGCAATACAGCTTTCAGTGCGGTGAGCACTTCTTGTTTACGACTGATCGACTCATCGCGCTCTATCGCCTGTGCGGCTTGAGGGTTCAACTTCGCGTAGATGAGAATGTAGATCACATAGGCGCCAACAAGTGTAATACCGGGCCAGATCGCAGCTTGAAATAGGTCCCCTACCGGTACGCCAAGTACATCACCCAACAAGATCAACACGATAGAAGGTGGGATAATTTGGCCCAACGTGCCAGACGCACAAATAGTCCCACACGCTAAACCTTTGTCGTAATTGTACTTGAGCATCACAGGAAGAGATATTAAGCCCATCGCAACAACTGATGCGCCTACCACACCCGTTGAAGCTGCAAGCAATGCGCCAACTAACACGGTAGAAATAGCGATACCACCGCGAACGCCACCGAACAAACGCCCCATTGATTCTAGTAGCTGTTCAGCAAGCTTCGTTTTCTGTAGCACTAGCCCCATAAAAACGAACAGCGGTACGGCCATTAGCACCGTATTTTCCATAATGGACTGAATTCGATATGGCATAAAAGCAAACATCTCGATGCCTTCAGCCCAAACACCAAAAATCAGCGCGATACCACCAAAAGTAAAGGCAACGGGAAATCCCAATAGAAGCGCAAAGAGCGCAACAAAAAACATCACTATACCGATCATAATGACTTCCTTTTACGACTTACCGTTATTACCGGCATAGATGAGATGAGGGTTGACAATTTTGTTGATTGAATGGAGTAACAATCCAATACCACTCACCGCCATAAAGAAAAATGACAGCGGAATCATCGCTTTGATAATCCAACGATATGGTAAGCCACCTGGGTCACCAGACGTCTCGCCTAACGCGTAACTTTCCTTGGCGAAATCAATACCAAACCAAGCCACCAGTAGGCAAAAAGGGAATAAGAAAAATAGTGTGCCTATGATGTCGATGATGGATTGTGCTTTGTAAGATAACCGTTCATAAAAAATGTCGACGCGAACATGCCCACCGGACTTAATTGCGTAAGGCACACCAAGCAAGAACACGGCAGAGAATAGATGCCATTCCATTTCTTGGAATGCGATAGACACATCATTAAACACGTAACGCATGACAACGTCGTACACAACGTTTGCTAACAACAAAATAAACAGGATGCTGGATAACCATCCGAGAAAATCGCTAAAGCGGTTAAATAATCGCTCAATATAAATAAGACTTCTCATTCCGAACTCCGTGGAACGTTTAGATGCGCTCCGCTATGGTGCGGAGCATTCATTATGAAGTTTTCTTGGGCTTCGATAGCAGGCTAAACCTCTCGGCATCGCCTGCTTCATAACGTTATTGTTGAGCTTGACTGTTTAAGTACGCTCGGTGCGAAATATCTGACCATGGTCGAACTTGATTCATATAGTTCGCTTGCGACTCTTGAATCTCTTTCGCCAAAGCATCTTTCTCTGCATGTTCTTTCAACAAACGATCGTTTGCTTCTCGCAACGCAGCTACTACTTCAGGTGGGAAATCTTTTACTTCAACATTTGGGTATTCAGACTTAATAGACGCCCAGTTTTTGCCGCTTTCGTGTTTCGATTGCGTGTACATATCGTAAGCGGCCGTTTTCATGGCTACTTGCAAAATCGCTTTTAGATCATCAGGTAGACGGTTCCAGGTACGCTTGTTAACGAGGAACTGAAGCTCAGTCGCTGGCTCATGCCAACCTGTGTAGTAGTAAGGCGCGATTTTGTGGAAGCCCATACGTAGATCCAGCGATGGACCAACCCATTCCAAGGCATCAATTGTGCGACGCTCTAGAGAAGTATATAGCTCACCAGGGGCGATATTCGTTGGCTTGGCACCTAACTCAGCCAAAATCTCACCAGCAAACCCTGGGATACGCATTTTCAAACCCTGTAAGTCCTCGACGGACTTGATCTCTTTTTGGAACCACCCGCCCATCTGAGTATCGGTATTACCGCCAGGGAAAGACATCAAGTTATGTGGAGAGTACACTTTTTCCATCAGCTCCATACCACCGCCGTAGTAAAACCATGCATACTGCTCAGTTGGCAACATACCGAAGGGCATAGAAGTGAAGTAAAGTGTGTTTGGAACCTTACCCTTCCAGTAATAAGACGCTGAGTGACCCATGTCATACTGACCCGACTTAACCATATCAAACACCCCAAAAGGCGCTTTATGCTTGTTTGCGGAATCAATGCGGATTTGCAAACGTCCGTTGGACATCTCTTCCGCCATTTTGGCCATGTTTTTTGTGGTATCACCAAAAATTGGGAAATTAGGCCCCCAAGTTTCAGCAAGCTTTAAACGATAGACTTTTTCAGCAGCGTTTACAGAAGTCGCTGCGAGTGCCATCGCGGCAGCGACAGCGGTTGTTTTGAGCACTCGTTTTAAAGATTTTTGGATTAGACTCATCGTTCACGTCCTTTATCACCAAGGTTATTGTTGTCATCCATTTCATTAGGATTGGCTGTATTCGGTATAAAAGATGTAACAATGTTGTCTAATGCGAAATGGGCATGAACACGGAAGCGAGTAATTCATCAATAAGGCATTAGCCTAAGGTATTACGTACAAGTACGTAGGACAACCGTCATGACAAAAGACTGTTAATAGCAAAATCAATAAATTATATTTTTATCTATGAATAAAAATAAAAGACAATACGTACGTATTTTTCTGCCAAAAAATTTACATAGTATTTAAGAAAATGTGACAAACCACTTATTGGCAGTGTTAAAGTCAGTACTTAATGCATTATTTCCAATACCAAGATAAAAAAATACCTCGGCATCGGCCGAGGTATTCAATCTAGAACGGTAGCGGTAATTAAACTGCTTTGTAGATAACTTTGTTACCTGCTAACTGCTCTTTTTGAACTAGGTTTTCTTCAAGAAGCTTCTTTAGTGCGCCAGTAGCCCATGATGCCGCTTTAGTATCTTCTTGACCTGCAGCTAGACCGATGCCTTTAGGGTTAATACCTTCAGCATTCGCCATAACGATGTCTAATACTTGTTGTTGCTTAGGAGTAAGGGCAACATCAACTGTTTTCACTGCAGCTACTTTTTTATCAGCTACTACTTTCTCCGCAACAGCTTTTTCAGCAACAGAAGGTGCTACTGCTTTTTCCGCAACAGGCTTCACTGCTTTAGGTGCTGCAGCTAAGTTTGCTACTGTCGCTTTAATGCGTTTTTGCAGTTTCATCTGCACTTTACGCTTATGAGCAAGTCTCATTGAATATTTCTCCAGTTCACTGCATCTCAGCAGGGATGAAAATTTGAAGCGCGTTTTATACCAAAATTCACAAGCAATTTGTAGGTTTTAGCGGCGAAACGCGATGAAAAATGCGCTCAAAGCATAGAACGTCTACTATTTAATCAGATATTTTATGAACGGATTTATTGAATACTGGGTATAAAAACAGAGGTTTGTTTTATTTTAAATGCAAATCAATGCACATAAAGCTACCCACTTATTTTTGGACAAGTATTCGATGAGGTTATAAGCATGGAAACGCTGCACCTAACAAATTCACATTTCAAACCCGACTCCCCTATCAACAGAATACTTTTGTTGCTTGTTGCACTCATCACTTTGTTTTTGGTTGCCATTTCTCCGGGATGGAAGCAAGCCATGTTCTCGGTCATTTTGATGTCTGCAATCGTTGGTTTCGCCATCTTGATGATTAAGAAAAGCCAAGTCACTTTTACGCTGACAGCTTCTCACTTTCAGCAACACCTTTTTAAAGGAGGTTGGGTCGTCCGATGGCGAAATATTGAGTCAATCGGTATTTGTAGCTACCAACAGGAAGGGTGGCACCAACCGCTACCTTGGATCGGTATTCGTCTAAAACACTACTCGCCCTACTTAAATTCAATCTGCCCTCGTATAGCGACAGAAATTCTCCTCAGCCAGCGAGCACTGCTTTACTTAGGCGCGAAACAAAATCAGTGTGAAGATAAGTTTGAGGATATAGTGCTTGACCCTAAACCGTATATAAACAGAGATGGGATTGAGTACAAAGGTTTGTTAGCGATGCTCGCCAACCGGATGAAGTATCAGAGAGGCTTTTATGGCTACGATCTATTTATATCAGCAAGTGATCTAGATCGTGAGGCTGAGGATTTTGTGGGACTGACTCGGCGATACTTAGCTGCCGCCGAGCCAGAATAATGCTTAGTACACGCACTTTTAGTAAAGCGGCATCTCGTCAGCAACGAACGGGTTAGTTTTACGCTCATGACCGAAAGTCGATTGAGGGCCGTGACCAGGGACAAACGTGACATCATTGCCTAAAGGCCACAATTTCTCTTTGATAGAACTAATCAACGTATTGAAATCACCTTGTGGGAAGTCAGTTCGACCAATGCTACCGTTAAACAAAACGTCACCCACAAACGCTAAACGCGCTTCTTCACTGTAAAGCACAACGTGACCAGGTGTATGACCAGGTGTGTGGAATACGTTCAGCACTTGATTACCAAAAGTGACAGTGTCACCTTCATTTAGCCATTGGTGCGGTTCAAACGCTTCTGTCAGCGGGAAACCAAACATTTGGCTCTGACCTTCCAAACCTTGCAACCAGAAGTTATCTGCCTTGTGAGGACCAACAATCTCTGTACCGCCAAGCAGTGCAGACAGCGGTTCCGTGCCACCTACGTGGTCCAAGTGACCGTGTGTTAGCACTAGGTTTACCACGTCAACACCCAGCTCTTTGATAAGCATAGCGAGCTGCTTTTCATCGCCGCCTGGGTCAACCACAATACCTTTCATGGTTTCGTCACACCAGACAATAGAACAGTTTTGAGAGAAAGATGTTACTGGAACAACTTGGTATTTCAGAGCCATAGATAACCTATACCGAATAAATTTGCATGAAAACTGCCGCAACTATGACACTAAGGCCTAGCGACTTCAAGCTTTGAACTGTGGGTAATCGACGACGTTCTGAGACTAGAAACCTTGTCTCAACTAGCACTACCAGGAACGAACAGCTCCCGTATCGATATGAACAAAGTTACTACCTGGATAATAACCCACGCCACCGGCTTTTAGGCTTAATGCAGCATCACGAACCGTTGAAAGCTTCACGCCGTCTAAACGAAAATCAATGGCCTTTCCTTCCATGTGCATGCTCTTTTTCGCTACACGAGAAGACCCGTTGCGCAGCGAGGCGTTAGTGGCAGGAGAACGGTAACCTGAAATGACGATCACCTCTGCTTCTGTACCAATTAACTTTTGAATTTGGCTTATTTGATCGAACAAGCGTCGATCCATCGGATGAACCTCATTCCGTCGATGGTCTCGACAAAACTCATTCAGCCTTTGAAGTTCATCATTAATGTATCGTTTTCCATCGAAATAGCATGTTTCGAGGATCTCTCCAGTATTAAGATTGTTCATCGCCAGCGCACGTGGCTCGTCAGGGAGTGAAGCCCAAGAAAATGATGGCAGGGCAGACGCCAACACCACACCACCAGCGGTCATTTTAAGGAAATCTCGGCGGGAAAAGTTACGACTTACCATTTCAAAATACAGTGCTCAACAACTAGACAAGTCGTGGACATTAACCAAACACATTTGTCACGTCAAATGCATAAAACGCTCCATCTTGATTTTCAGATGCAGTAATTATTGCTTAATTATTGAACGAAAAGAGAATTCTTCGTTTTGTAAATTTTCCTTAAAGATTTCAACTGCGGTGATCGTACTTATAGATATCATCACGGTAGTAAAGCGTTCCCTCTTCCAACCATGCTGTTTGATAAATGATGTGTACTTGAATGCGCTCTCCCAAAGGAACTGACGTGTTAGACCGACGAGAACTTTCTCGCTTTTTCGCTAAACGTTCTTCCAACCCCTGAGTTTTGAACAGAAGTTCTGCTAACTGGTCTGCATGTTCTACACGAACACATCCTGAGCTGAATGCGCGTCTGTCCTGTTCAAACAAGTTCTTACTTGGCGTGTCATGCAAATAAATAGCTTGTGGGTTAGGCATATTGAACTTGTACAATCCCAGTGCATTTTGTAAGCCCGACGCCTGTCGCATACGATAAGGAAATGTTCTCGGATTCACCGTTGCCCAATTGATGGTTGTAGGGTCAATAATTTCATTCGAAGTCCAAGACCGAATGATTTGAATGTTATGGTTAATCAAATACATCGGATTACGTTTTACTTTAGGAATAATGTCTTTAACCATGATAGTCCAAGGCACGTTCCAAGTTGGGTTGAGAATAACTGAATCCAGTGCTACCGACATGATGGGCGTTTTTCTTGATGCTCTCCCTACCACGACTTTAGACTCAAACAAGGGTTGACCGTCATGCCAATACGTGACTTCGTATCCAGGCACGTTAACAAAGACAACATTATCCCTTTCTTTCGACCAAATTCTTGAACGCTCAGAATTCAACGCCAACAGATGCAATCGCTCTTGAGGAGAAAAGTTGATCCATCGAATGGTATTCGGGCCGATAACGCCATCTTCTTTCAAACCATGAATACGCTGGAACTCTTTTATCGCAAGCTCTAATTGTTCGTCATATTCTTCAGTGACTAAATCCAAGTAAGAAACATCTACGCCTACGATCTCCATTCGCTCAATCAATAGGGGTCTGTTTTCTAATATATCGCCAACACGTGCTAGCCCAGTTTGTTGATAGGCAGGATATTGGTACTGAGAATGTTCCGATAGCGAAGAATAGGTGGAGTAGAAAGCATCATCTGTTTGTAATGGAGACCGGAGACTTGCCAAAAACTGACCAAGTTTGCCAACCGTAATCTCATTACTCAGAACCGATAAAGTATCGATGCTAGGAGCGGGTAACGTAACATGGGCTTTGTCTGTAAATAGCCAATTAATCCCTTCTTCGGGGAGTTGCTCAAGATAACTAAGGTACATCAAGAGTGAATCTGTCATCACTAAATCGAAGTCGAGATTATCTCCCTGCCACCTTACTTGGTTTATCCGGTGAAGTTGATTTTCGAATTCATCGGTGACATCCGCAAGTGCAACCAGGTTTACTTGAAAAAGAAACTGCTCAATATCACTTTCATTTTCCCAGTTCAAACGGTAATTGGTGCTTTGATACAGTTGATCAATCACCTCTGGATAATGGATCATTTTTTCTACAGACAGCTTTTGTACCGCTCCCTCTTGCTCGACTTGCGCTGAAGCTTCGAGAGAAACGACGGTGGAAAAGCTGCAAAACGGCACCAGAAGTGCCGTCATGATTAAAACCCTAGCAAACACTGAAATGATCCTTGCGCTACTTGCCATAATAAAAAGTATGGCAAATATCTCACAGCTTGCAGGTTTAAAATTAAGAATCTGATGCCGAAAACGACAACAAAACTCTCTATAAGTAATTACTCAATGATCTTTCTAGATAATTCTCGACCAATGGTTATCCCATTGCACACCGCTTGCGAAGGTATTTTTTGACGCTTCGGGCTTTTGCTCTACCACTTTTCCCGCCCCAGAGCTGACTCGGAACTCATCGCCATAGACCACAACACCAGAAGCGTCTGGTAACGCACTTAGCTCGACCAATTTGCCAGTAGATTTAGACCATATACCATAACAACTGCCCGGAGGCGAAGTGGCTAAGATCCATTCATCGGTTGCTGCAATACTCGCAACGTAGTGATTGAAACGCGCCCACTCTTCAGGCTCGGCTTGAAGATCTTGCATTTCACCACCGCGTGTGTGCATGGCGATCAAAGCTGGATACTCGTCCGGCTCACCACGATATTGCTGACCACAAAGCACGGTTTCCGCACCGTCATGGGCTAAGTGGCGAATACTCAACTTATGATCCGGTAAAGACACTTGATCCAATAGCTCCCCTTCCTGTGAAAGGTAACTCAGACTCGGTCTCATGCTATCAAGATTGAGAGGTTCACGGCCGTTGGTGTGTACGCCACCGACGCCAATCGCTAGTGCGCCATCAGGCATCATGATCACTTCATGAGGGCCAAGGCCAAAACCCGTTAACTCATCGATTTTTTGATATTGCTTCTGCACATCATAAACACCAATGATCCCACGACTTGTCCCCCTCTCCCCTTCAGTGGCAAATAGCAACGTGCCATCATGGGAGTAAACGCCATGCCCATAGAAATGGCGGTTTGGTTTTGCTAGCTGCAGTTTGATCATCTGCTCTGAACGATAATCAAACACCATGAAGAAAGTACCTGGCCGACGACCAAAGACTACGGCGTGGCCTTGTTGGTTTGTTGCTACACCGTGACCACGCTCAGGAATCGGCAATGAAGATAGCGGCATACCATGCTCATCCGCTACAACCGCTGCATATTTATCTCGGCCAATGATAGAGCAGCCGATCAACGCAGGCTCACGTGAGCTTGTTGAAGCACAACCAAATGGCATCATAGGTGTAGCCGCCCCGAATAGAGCGGCTTTCAGTAAGTTTCGGCGGGTTTGATCAGTCACCATCGGTTGCATTAAATCCTATAACCACGCCAAGCTCGATCGCCACTTCTTCGTGAATCAGGTACTTCAATTGCTCTAGCTTATTGTACTGAGCGAGCACCATGCGATAGCCTTCTTTTGTTTGTAGTGCAACAAACAAGCTCTTATCTTCTGGCCAAGTTTCTAACGCCATTCCAAATTGATGAACAACACGGTCTGCGAGATCTGCATGGCCTTGCTCTCTAAGTAGCGCATCTAAACCATTCCCGTTAGCAAAGTACAACGCTTCCATCCCTTGAAGGTTGGCTTTTAAGTTTGAAAGCGAGGTCTCTGAACGCCACGATTCTGAGAAATACGGGCGAGGCTTACCAATCTTCGCTAGCGGTCGGCTCAACTTCTTCATGCTGTATTCAAGCTGATTCGAGAGCAGTGAAATGTACTCAGATTCCCATTCCGTCATCTCTAGCGATTTCCAAGGGTTCTCTGCCCAAGAATCCGCGATGATCTGCGCTTTGTTATCGAGGTTTTCTGCAATCGCTACGCCTGTCACACAAGTATTGCTGTTGCTAGATAAGGTCGACGCTTTATCGTAAAGCAGCCATTCCAGAGCCCCTAAACCTTGCACGGTGACACTTTGGGTGGAGATATCTTCTGCACTCCAAGCTTGGTCAGATTTCGTCAATACAGACATTTTACGACCAGTAGTGTTCTTTTTATCTGGCCAAAACTGAACATTCCAGCTTTGCTCCAGCGCCGTAGCAGGGCCACGTTCTTGACCTTGTAATGCCATCCACGCAAGCATCGTTTGATGCCACTGCTGTTTTACTTGTGCATCATCTTTCGACTCTGATGCGCAGTAACCTGCGAAGCGTTGTTCAAGTTCTGTGGTTTGCGCTAAAAACGTCTGAGCTGATTGAAACTCGACCTCGTACACGCTTTGAGAAATATGACTTGTACTCTCAGGCTTGGCAACGCTCGAACCGATGGTCGATTGGCAACCAACCAAACTTAACGTTGCGGCAATCGCACTCACTAATAGTGTTTTTTTCATGGTTGCTTCCTCATAGAGAATTCAGAAACGCAATCAATGCGTCACGTTCTTTTTTGTTCAGTGCTAAGACGTTTTGTTTCGCCGTTTCAGCTTCGCCGCCGTGCCACAACACCGCTTCCATCAGGTTACGAGCGCGGCCATCATGTAGAAAGTAAGTATGTGCGTTTACTTCTTCGGTATAACCAATGCCCCATAGCGGTGCTGTTCGCCACTCGCGGCCGTTTGCTTGATATTCCGGACGGTTATCGGCTAAGCCTTCACCCATGTCATGCAAAAGCATGTCGGTGTATGGGTGGATAAGCTGCTCAGAAAGCGCTGGTAACTCTGGTCGTTTCGCCGTTTTAACACTGGTCTTGTGGCAGCTTTCACAGCCAGACGCAGCAAAGATTTGCTTGCCAAGTTTCACGTTAGGGCCATTGACATTACGGCGAATAGGTACAGCTAAGTGCTGGCTGTAAAACTCTACGAAGTCGAGAATATTTTCACTCACTTCTGGTTTGCCGCCATTTGGCATGTCGTCACAAATGCTTTGTTTCGAGGTACAGTTTTCATTTGGGAATAAATGGCTCGTAAGACCCACATCACCATTAAATGCTGCTGCATTTTGCTGCATTAGCGTCGGTTGTCCTGCTTTCCAGCCAAAACGACCAATCGAGAAGTCGTCCTTCTCAATATCCCACACCTTATTGACTTTGCCTGAGATACCGTCTTTGTCGGCATCTTGTTCATCAGCCCAAGCAAGTAGCGTTTCGTCGGGAATACTCTCTAACAAACCAAGGCCGATCATTGGCGGTGCCACGCGTGCTGAGAACTCGGTATCAGGGTGCATATCGCCGTAACCCAGATCGGTAATGTTCAAATGAGGTTTTCTTAGCGTCACCGTCGTACCGTCTTTAAATTTCACTGGGACATCGGTGTAAGTGATTTCGATTTTGCCTTCTGGCGTTTGATCTTGCAGGGCGAAATCTTGAAGCTGGCCACCATAAGTCGGCTCAGGTATGCCGCCATCTTTGATGTAAGCTTTCTTTTGTTCTGGCGTCATCGCAGGAATGCTTAAGCGCACTAACATAGACACTGCATGTAAATCATCTTTCTCTGGCGGATGACCACGACCGTCTTTGATGTGACAATTCTGACAACCATTGGTGTTAAAAAGCGGGCCTAAGCCATCACGAGCGTCTGTTGACGCTGGCGCTTGTACCCAAGGGTTGCGGAAAAAGCTGTTACCGACGCTAAAATCGAGGCGTTTGCTCATTGGCAAGTTAGCAGCAGGAAGAGAATAGGCATTCGCGCCGTCTTTTTTAACACTGGTTTTGCCACCAGACTTAACATCATAAGCCATGGCAGAAGAAGAAAGGATCGCGGCTAGCGCAGAAATTAGGTATGGCTTCATATCATTGCTCTACATAGACAACAAGGGTGATAACAACGAGCTCAAACGTCAAAAGGGCTCACAAAGAGCCCTTATTTATTATGGTTTTCTTATTAAAACTCGTGGTCAGCAGTATCAGGGCTTAGGCTGTCGATGCCGACAATGCTTGCCGCACGCTCAATCGCACCGGTTTGTGCTACCAACGACATGATGGTGTCGTTTACTAGCGCGTTGCCTTGTGCGTTACCCGCTGCAATAAGTTGGTCAAAGTGCTGGTTGTTCTTCTCTGCAGAAGTCACTAGCTCACCAACTTGGCTACGTGTTGTATCAAACTGCTTTTGAATGTCGGTCGCGGCTCTCTTATCTTTTTGAGCAACAAGATCAGCAATACTTGGACCAGATAGCGCTTTGCCGTTTACACCTTTGTATGTACCTGTGTAAACGTTGTAGATGCCTTGCTCGTTGTAGTAGTGAGAATTATGCGTGTTGTCTGAGAAACAATCGTGCTCGTCTTCAGTTGAGTTCGCTTCTAGTGCCACTTTCATGCGCTCACCCGCTAGCTCACCTAGAGAAAGAGAACCCATGCCGAATAGCATCTTACGTAGACCATTGTCCGCTGAGTCGTTCAGTAGCTCTTCACGGTAGTTACCTTTTACTTCAGCAGACCACTGCTTTTCCATCCACTCAAGGTCTTGAACCAGTAGATCAGCGGCTGCTTTTAGGTACTCTCCACGACGCTCACAATGGCCATTCGTACACTCAGAACCCACAACGAAATCAGTGTAAGCGCGTTGACCTGCGCCTGCGTTAGTGCCGTTTAGGTCTTGGCCCCAAAGCAAGAATTCAATCGCGTGGTAACCTGATGCAACGTTTGCCTCAGAACCACCTACTTCGTTTAAATCTGCTAGTAATTCTGGCGTAATTTTTGAAACGTCCAGTTTAGAAGCACCAATCTGCAGACTTGTGTTTGCGATGATGTTTGCAGCCGCACCTTCGTTACCCAATTCGTATTGGTAGTCCGCTGCTACGTAGTCGATCAGACCTTCATCAAGTGGCCACGCGTTTAACTGACCTTCCCAATCGTCAACAATCGCGTTACCAAAACGGAAAACTTCAGACTGTTGGTAAGGCACGCGAGAATCTAGCCAAGCTTGTTTTACTTCTTCAAGCTTTTTCGCTGATGGTGATTTTAGAAATTCGTCGATTTTTACGTCAAGCGCCTTCGCTGTTGTTACTGAATCAGCAAACACAGCATGGGCAACGTCCGCGTAATGTTCGACTACTTGTTGTTTAGTTACTGTGGCAGCAACGGTAGAACCACTGGCAATGAGGAGTGATGCAGCAATAGATTGGACTAAAACTTTTTTTGCATTCATCTGAAGCATCCTTGTTGAGCTTTTCAATTATCGTATTAGTAGTGCTAATTATTCTTATTTGCACTTTAGTCTCGAGATAATACAAATTTACAATTTATTTGCAACTCCAGATACAAAAAAACCTCATAAAAATGAGGTTTTTCACAGGCTTTATTGTCAGTTTTATCTTTAGGATTAAACCTTTAGGTCATGTTTTCCGTGAGAGACTTTTGCCTTCAGATAATTTTCGTTGCCATCTTTGATATGTGCAGAGGTATTGACAACCTCGCCAATTTCAATTCCGTACTCAGATAACTCACGAATTTTCTTAGGGTTGTTCGTCACGAGGCGGATCTTATTCACGCCTAAAGCTTCTAGCATTTGTGCTGCTTCTGTGAAATCACGCAGGTCATCATCAAAGCCCAAATGGTTGTTAGCTTCGTACGTGTTCATGCCCTGGCTTTGTAAGCGGTATGCATCGATCTTATTGTACAAACCAATACCACGACCTTCCTGACGGAGATACAAGATGATACCACCGGACTCGCCCATGCGATTGATCGTCTCTTCTAGTTGCTCACCACAGTCACAGCGTGAAGAGTGAAACACATCGCCTGTCAAACACTCAGAGTGCATACGAACTAAAGGCATGTCCTGAGTTTGGTCCGCTTGTTTAAAGATAATAGCAACATGCTCTTTGTCTGTCTTCAGACCATGGAAAGACAGAATTTCGGCATCAATGTTACTTTTTGCCCCGACTTTAAAATCTACTCTGGCACGTACTTCCGCCATATCTATACTCACTCGATTTATTGCTTGATGCGCTTGATGCGTTTTCGTTATTGCATTCATGGGATTTACTCGTTGCTCTTCAACTATGGGGACTGATACCGCATTTTGCAATATAGAGATCACAATTGAGGGCAGTTATCCACTCAAGACAGCAAAAGAGAAACACTCTCCAACTGAACAATTGTTATATTATAACAATTTAAAAAAACTACAATAAAAAACCCCAGACAAATTTTGTCTGGGGTTTCAAGAAGGTCGTTTGGTCTATCTTTTAATGGGTCTGACTGCGCTTCCAAACGGCGAGTTCAATCCAAACTGCTTCGAGTTCTTGGATTTCCTCGTCGGTCAACACGGCGAGCGTTGAAGTAACTTGAGGCAGGTTCGGTGATTGCAATGCACGAATCTGCGAATAGAAGTCTTTTTTAAGTTGTAATATAACTGAATCCACTGCGTGCACCTATTTCGTTCTTTTATTACTTATCCAGCTCAAAATTTTTATTTTCTTTATACTGGAAACTTCATAAATTCGGAAAAATGATAACATTCTGCTTGTTAAGTGCACAATTTATTTTTAATAGTGGAATAACGGTCACATTAATTACGCTTCACCATTCGGATCGAATATAAGACAAAAAAGATCAAAAATAGCACAGGAAAGATCCACAACAGCGCCGTGGAATAATTTAATGGTGGTTGATACAGAACAATATTCCCATAACGAGCAACTAGATAGTCCTTTATTTCTTGATCTGAGCTGCCTTCATTGGCCATCGTATACACTTTCAACCTCAGGTCTTTGGCCGCCTGTGCATTAGACTCGACAAGGTTTTGGTTTTGACACTGCGGGCAGCGTAATGTCTTGGCTAGCGAGGTTGCACGCTGTTGCACTTCAACAGAATGAAAATCAAACAGATCAACATTCTGTTCTAAATCCGCACTTCTCGTGAAAGGAGAAAATAGTATAAATAGGATTAAAGTGAGGAGAAGATTATTAAATCGAAACATTCAAGTATCCTGAAAATATATCGTTCCATTTATCTGCCGTTAGCTCTCCACGATATTTGATCAATATACGACCATTTTGATCAATCAAGTAAGTTTCCGGCGTTCCTATAACACCTAGCTCCACAGCGAGCTTTCCATTAGGGTCACTAATTACTTCAATATATGGGTTTCGTTTAGAGCTCAAATATTCACGGGCAGCTTGTTTTTGATCTCTATAATTCAGCCCAATAATAGGCACACCGAGTTCTGCTAACTGCAATAACTCTTCATGCTCTCGCTTGCATACCCCGCACCAAGATGCCCAAACATTCAATAATTTATATCCGTCGCTTTTGAACAATTGCTCAGAAACTATGTCATCAGAGATCAGAGAAGTAGAGCGAAAATTAGGTGTCTCTAAATTTCGTTGTGGGGACAATTCGACATGTGGTCGCTCAGACAAGGCCACCGCAGTAACTACAGCAAACACGGCAACAGCCACAACGAGACCTGCGAGTTTAAGCGTATTTCTCGATCGCATTGATAGCCTCTCTCCTTTTCTTTAGGCCTGTTAATAGCGCACCAAACACAGCTAATAGCCCGCCAGACCATATCCACCAAATGCCTGCGCGGTACTGAACTTTAATCGCATAAGCATGAGTGTCGACTTTGTCACCCAATGTCACGTAATAATCGCCATGCCATAGTGAACGAATCGCAGGCTCGGTCATATTCATCACTCGCACAGGGTAATGACGCTTTTGCGGGTTGAAATTGAGCATGCGGCCATCTTCCAAGTGCAAGGTGATCTGTCCTTGTTCAGCGGTGTAGTTTGGCCCCACCAGCCATTCGATACCATGATAATCGATAGTGATCCCCGCCCTTTGTTGAGAACTGCCGGGTTCGACACGTAAATTGTGTTCATATGAGTAGTGACTGTTGAATACAGCTCCACTCACCGCCAGCGCAAAACCGATATGTGCCATCACGATTGGCATGAGTTTGCGCTTATTGGAACAACGAAACAGCATAACGAGATGCGCCGCAATCACCCAAGTAGCCAACGTTATGGTTAGCAATACTTCGAAATGCAGTGCGTGCACTAAGAAGATAAACCCGATCCCAGAGACAAGAGATAACGCAATACTGATCGCAATATCAGCGCTTACACTCGGCACTGTGCCTTTTGTCCATTTCAGCAGCGGCGTGAAAGCTAAGGAAATCAGAGCCAGTATGCTTAATGGGAAGATCAGACTATTAAAATAAGGTGCGCCAACTGAAATGTTCCCTAAACCGAGCAGTTGATAAACCATCGGATAAAAAGTGCCAAGAAAAACGATAGCAGTCGCAATAACCAGCAGCCCTTTGGCGATGTAAGCAGTGTAAGCTCGGCTCGCTAGAGATTGAAGTTTGAAGCGAGGGAGTTGTTCTCCTCGCAAAATCAATACGCCAAAAGTGATGATGATAAGCAAGCTCAATACACCAAGCAGCACTAAACCCTTAGTTGGGTCCACCGCAAAAGCATGCACTGAAGTCAGCACGCCAGAGCGCACCACGAATGTCCCTAAAATGCTTAGGCTGAACGTAGCAAACGCCAGTGCATAGGTGCTCCAAATTGCGCCTCTGTTACGTGTTGCGACAACACCGCTGTGCAACAAAGCAGTACCAGTAAGCCAAGGGAGTAGAGAAGCGTTCTCCACAGGGTCCCAAAACCACCAGCCGCCCCACCCTAGCTCATTGTACGCCCACCATGATCCCACCAAGATACCCAACGTGAGCGTTCCCCATGCAAAAAACGCTGCGCTTCGAGCAACCACATACCAATCGCTCATCGGTTGTTTACCCAATAGCGCTGCTAATGCAAAAGCTAATATTGCTGCGTAACCGACATAACCGAGATAAAGCAATGGTGGATGAATGATAAGCCCAACATCTTGCAACATTGGGTTTAGATCTCGTCCTTCCGACGCCAATACTTGGGCATACTCGAACGGGTTAGAGGTCATTAACGTGAACCAAGCAAATGTCGCAATAAGAACGTTCATGATTCCTAAACAGTCACAAGTATATTGGGCGTTGAGCGGTGACTTAAATGCAATAAACGACGCCCATAAACTCAAGGTGACGACCCAAAACAACATGGAGCCTTGGTGCCCACCCCAAGCGGCAGCAATTTTGAACGCCACGGGAAGTTGACTGTTGGAATGCGTAACAACATATTCCAACGCGAAGTTGTCTTGCACGAAGCAGACGATCAGAAGTGCTAAACAAATGATGGAAGCTAAGCTAATGATGTGGGACATCGCGACTTGATGCGGCAATGTCGCCTTCTTACCCATAGCACGACGTAGCCAATGCAGCAACGATGCACAAGTCGATGTTACAGCCACCAATATCAGTAAGAAGAACCCTAGCTCAGCCTCCATTTTTCCCCCTTACACTATGGTCATTTGACCGGCATAGAGAATGAAAGTACGTAGCATAAGTACGCCAACCAAGCTCAACGTCGTGACCACAAAAACGTAACTGCCTTTGTGGCGCACTTCTGAAGGCGTTAACCAATTGAGAGTCAAAGGCGTAATCATGCCGATGAACACTACGCCAACCCAGAACCATTGAGCCCAGAATCCACTCGAAATAGCATTCCAAGCCGCGACTTCGTTCTGACCACCGCTGAAGATCAGTCCAGTAAAGAATGTCACTAAGACAAACAACTCAAACAACACTACAGGGCGTTCAAATCCGTGCACCCAAGACACACTTGGGCTGCTGGTCGACTCTTTAAACACCAAGATGCCGAACATCAAGCATGCCGCTGCACCCGAGGACAAACTAGAGAACAGGAACAAGATTGGCAGTACTGGATTGTTTAGCATTGGGTAAGTCTTCAATGCAGACAATAGAAAGCCAGTGTACGCTGCAAGCACGATGGCTAAGAAGCCCAAGAACAATTCAATTGCGTTGTTGGCTTTCCCCGCCTTAATCAAAATGCCATCGGCAAAATCCAACAGTTTGCTCGGTAACTTACCCTCACAAAAGCTGATGATTTGATGGCGGAAGATAACGCCGATCCAAACAAACAGCACCAGCATGTACACTTGGAACAAGATCACGCCCATCGACATCACAGACGTTGGGTTGTAGTAGATCATGATCTTCCAAAACTCTAAAGGCTTGGTTAAATGGAAAATCAAAATTGCCAACCCAGCAATGATGCCAAATGGCGCAAGCCAAGCCATCGCTTTCATGATGCCGTTGTTTGCGGGATCACCTTCAATCACTTTGCGTTTTAAATAGATAGAAATCATCACCGCACCTGCTGACATCCCAGCAAGGAATAAGTAAATCGCGATGATCCAATCCCAGACTAACGAGTCAAAGTGGAATGCACTTTCGAAGCCGTTCATGATGACACCTCCCCTTTGCTATGCGGAATTTTGTACAGTTTAGGTTGCGTACCTAAATGCGATTTATCGCGATAGACAACATGGCTTTCGATAGCTTTGCTCACCTCGCTAGTTGGGTCATTCAAATCACCAAAGATGAGTGCTTTTGTTGGGCAAGATTCCACGCAAGCTGGCTGTTTACCTTGCGCTAGGTTGGTATCACGGCAGAAGTTACATTTATCCGCAGAGTGATCGACTGGATTAAAGAAGCGCACTTGGTAAGGGCAAGCGGCAAGGCAATAACCACATCCGACACATTTCTCTTTGTGCACATCCACGATGCCGGTCGCTTCATCTTTGTATGCAGCGCCTGTTGGACAAACGTACACACATGGTGGGTTATCACAGTGCTGACAGGATTCGCGAGTAAACTGGTATTCCACATCTGGAAATTCGCCAATCGGTTCACTGCGATGAATTTTAAGTCGCGTTACGCCTTCGGGGACTTTATTTACTTCGCGACAAGCATCGGTACAAGCGGTACAGCCAATACAGGCATTTTCATCATGAACCATACCCATGCGTTTCGCTTGTTCACTGTTGCTGGCATAGAGAGAGGAGCTAACAACGGAAGTGCCTGCAACGCCTGTAGTTAAAATCAACGCGCCGCTGCCGGCTAAAAAGTTTCTTCTCGAACATTTCATGCTATCTCTCCTCTTCTTTGGCAAGTTCAGGTTCGACGGCAAATTCAGAGTGACAATCCACACACTGCTTGATCAGTTGTTTTCTGTCGTACGACAACGCTTTGGTTTTCGCTGCGTGTACATCGTGGCAATTTGAACAAGTGAGGTTTTTGGCGTGCACATCGTGCGTCCAGTGGCTTTCTCTCAGCTGTGTCGGTGCGTGGCAATCCACACATTGGCCGTTGGCTTTAAGAATCATGCTTGGATCAAGGAACACTTTGTCGTGTACCTCTTTCGATTGCGCGGCAGAAAACTTAATCACATCAGGCGCACCTTCACGATGGTCGGGACCAATGTTGCTATGGCAATTGGTGCAATTAAGTTGCTTCCCTTGGCTGAGTAGAGCTTGCGGGTCATGCGAAAGGTTCAGAGTCTCTTTTGCATCCTTATGACATTGCAGACACTTGTAGTCACGGTCACGGATCAACTCGACTTGATGACGCTCAGCTTGAGCACCTTCAATCGGCTCTGAAGAAGTCGCATGGGCGGCGATGGAGAAACCATAGATGGCAAAGACGAAGAGAAGTTTCAGCATTGTCTCTATGGTCAATTTTATATTGCCCATATTGTTCTTTCCTTAGCTCGATAATAATTGATAACTATTCTCAATTATTTATTTGAGCGACAATTAATTTCCTCTGAAGATATTTTTTAGATCTTCAAATGACATCAATTCTTATTTCGGAAAGCCACAACGCTAAACCTATATTTATAATACCTCTATTATTCATAAGGGGTAGAAACGCCTGCTCAAAAAGCGAACTAAATCACCCTATTTTTAAAAAGGTTAAAAACCCAAAGCATTGCAGAACAATGACTTAACAACTACCACTTTAGAGGTATATAAATTCAAACATGACTGAGATCACTGGTGTAAATTGATCTAAAACAAGACAAGATTCACTCACTATTTCATCTATCCAATTAAGCAATATTATTAATCGTAGATCTCCAGTTCTTATTTGGAATAGCTCCTCACAACGCTGCTAATAAAAACGAATATGGAGATAACACTGTGAGCATAAAACACTGGATGAGCGCACCTATTGCGGTTGCGACCTTATTCGCCAGCCAATTATTTTTGGTCGGCGCTCCGTTAGCGGCAGAAGAGAAGGATTTTATCGATCCTCGTAACGATGTCTTTGAACAGAACCACTCTGATCAATACCATTCTTGGAAAGCAACATCCGAAAGTGAGCACATTGAAGATGCTCTAAGTGAAGACCCAAACATGGTTATCCTGTGGGCAGGTTATGGCTTCGCGAAAGACTACAACAAAGCGCGCGGTCACTTTTACGCACTTGATGATGTTCGCCAAACCTTACGTACCGGCGCACCAACCGACGAGAAGTCCGGGCCTATGCCGATGGCGTGCTGGAGCTGTAAAAGCCCAGACGTTGCTCGCGTGATTGATGAACGTGGTGAAGACGGTTATTTCGAAGGTAAATGGGCACGCTTAGGCTCAGAAATCGTCAACCCTATCGGTTGTTCCGATTGCCACAACACAGGCTCTGAAGCCTTCAAGAAAGGCGAACCTGCGCTAGCACTGACTCGCCCATACGTCGAGCGTGCTTTTGATACTATTGGTAAAAACTTTGATGAACAGTCTCGCCTAGATAAGCAAGCATCGGTCTGCGCTCAATGTCACGTTGAATACTACTTCACCGGCCCAACTAAAGCGGTTAAATTCCCATGGGATATGGGCACCACCGTTAATGACATGGAGAAATACTACGACGCGTTGAATTTCAAAGATTGGACGCATGCCGTATCTAAAGCGCCGATGCTAAAAGCGCAACATCCAGGTTTCGAAACTTGGAGAGCGGGTATTCATGGTAAAAACAAAGTGGTGTGTGTGGACTGCCACATGCCTAAAGTGACCAAAGAAGACGGTACGGTGTACACAGACCACAAAGTGGGTAACCCATTTGATCGTTTTGAAGACACCTGTGCGCAATGCCATACCCAAACTAAAGAGCAGCTACAAGGCATCGTCTCGACTCGCAAAGCGCAAGTACTGAACATGAAGCTAACCGCCGAGAAGCAAATCGTAGCGGCACACTTTGAAGCAGGAGCAGCGTGGAAAGCAGGTGCAACAGAAGCAGAGATGGAACCTATCCTACAAGATATTCGCCATGCACAATGGCGTTGGGACTACGCGATTGCTTCTCACGGTGTTCACATGCATGCTCCTGAGGTAGCACTTGAAGTACTAGGTACTGCAGTTGACCGCGCTGCTGACGCCCGTACCAAATTGGTTCGTTTACTGGCAACCAAAGGCATTACTGACCCTGTTCAAATTCCAGATATCTCGACCAAAGCGAAAGCACAACAAGCACTGGGCATGGATATGGATAAGATGAACGCAGACAAGAAACACTTCCTAGAAACAGTAGCGCCAGAGTGGGATAAAGCAGCAGCTGAACGCGAAGCCACGTATTAGTCTAACTGGCAACGGTTAACTTATAGATACAACAAGGGGCGTACTGAACGCCCCTTTTTTTTGTTTATTTGTTTCTTTGTTATCTTTATTTCTTCATCCCCGATTCTATCGAGAGACAAAATCGAACGTACTAGCGACGAGGAAGCCTCGGTCTAGGCTGAATATTTGGACGTGCTTTAGGTATCTGCACATTTGGACGAGCAACTGGACGCTGGATCTTCGTTTCCGGTAATGCTTTTCTTTGTTGAACCTTTTCTTTTACCGCTTTGTCTTGTAAAGTCGCTGGCTCAATACGTTCCGGACGATTCTCCCATTTGGTTTTAATCTCTTGCTTTTGCTCGTCAGGCAATGATTGCCAATGATCGTCGAGTTGGCGTTTCATGTTATCGATATTGGCGGACATATCGTCGTCTTTCCAATCTTCGATTTTGTCTTTGATGGATTGCTGTTGGTCTTCATCTAAACCATTCCACCACTCTTCCAGTTTCTCTTTGTATTCATCGTCGTTATCGCAACAGCCCGGATAGTAATAAATCCAGTAGTCGTCATGATCGTACCACCACGGGTCGTAGTAACCCGATGAATAATAAACCGTAGAGGAAGAGCCAGAATGATCGGAAGAGCTACAACCCGCCAGCACAGAGCCGCACAGCAAAACCAATATGCTTAGTGCTTTATTTTTCATTCGTTGCCCACCTTTCCCTCTATTGCTTGTTAAATTGTACGCTTACAACAGCTCTTTTGCTTTGTTAATAGAGTTAATGATTTGCACCCTATCTAAATTTGGATCATTAGAATCTAATAATAGTACCCAGGCATCAATCGCTTCCTGAAATCGGAATGACAGAAAATGATCATTTGCGATCAAAGACAAAGCGGCTTCATTGTGCGGTTCTATCTGCAAAGCTTGCTCCAAAAGCAAGCTAACTTCTTGCGTCATTGATTGCTGGTGAATGTAGTACAAGGTCGTCGCTTTTGCGGCAAGTTGCGTGGCACTGACTGGCTCAGTCAGTTGGATCGCGTAATCAAAACAAATCAGCGCGCCATCAAATTCCCCCTCTAGCAGGTAGCCCTGCCCGAGTTGGAACCACAATTCAGCGTTGTTCGGATCTTCACGCAACTGGTCTTGAATCTCTTTCATGATGTCACGAGCAGTCATCATTCGTGACATTTCCGCTTGTATTGGTTTAGGCGGAGTTTGATGCAGCAATAAGAAACTGGCACTCGTCACGACAAATACTAACAGGCAAAAGCCAAACCATTGAGCGGGTTTAACTTTTGATGCACTCAGTGATAAGAGTACGATAAACAGCCCCATCAGAGTGATGGCAGCGAAAAACCAAACAGACATAACACGTCCTGTAAACAAAGATAACGTCAGTGTACGCATTTCTTACTTTAAATGCGTTGATACAGATACAAAAAAGCCGAGCAACTAAGGCTCGGCTTTTCATATCAGGATAACGATGTAAGATTACTCTTCGTTACCTTCCTCTGCATCATCAGCAGCTGGAGCGTCTTGCTGCGTATTTTCGTCTGTTGACTCTAACGCTTCTGCATCTTCATCAGCAGGCAGCTCTTCATCATCAACTTCTTCAATACGTTGCAAACCAACAACTGATTCATCTTCCGCAGTACGGATAAGCGTTACACCTTGTGTGTTACGACCAACTTGGCTAACTTCACCCACACGAGTACGTACTAACGTGCCAGCGTCGGTGATCATCATCATTTCATCACCTTCAACAACCTGGATAGCACCAACTACCGGGCCATTTCGCTCAGAAACTTTGATAGAAACTACACCTTGAGTGCCACGACCTTTTGTCGGGTACTCGCTAAGTGCTGTGCGTTTACCATAACCGTTTTCTGTAACCGTTAGGATGTCGCCTTCGTGCGAAGGAACAATAAGTGATACAACTTGGTCATTTTCAGCCAGTTTCATACCACGAACACCAGAGGCGGTACGACCCATAGGACGAACACCTTTAAACTTGATCTCTGGCTGACCATTCTCATCAAGAACTGGTTTACCATTTTCATCAAGTACTGGAATCTCTTCTGCTTCTTTAAAGCGAACCACTTTACCCGCTTTAGAGAACAGCATGATTTCATTTTCGCCGTTAGTGATATCCACACCGATTAACGAATCGTCTTCACGTAGGTTCACAGCGATTAGGCCGTTTGAACGTACGTTTGCAAACTGGTTCAACGGCGTTTTCTTAACCGTACCGTCACCTGTTGCCATGAAGATGAATTTGTCTTCAGAGAATTCATCAACACGTAGAATCGCGGTAATGCGCTCACCTTCTTCGAGTGGAAGGATGTTTACGATTGGCTTACCACGCGCAGTACGGCTCGCTAGAGGCAATTGGTAAACTTTCAGGCGGTATGTTTTACCACGAGTAGAGAAACACAAGATGTTATCGTGGGTATTCGCCACTAGAAGACGCTCGATATGGTCTTCATCTTTCATCTTAGTCGCACTCTTGCCTTTACCACCACGGCGCTGTGACTCGTAGTCGCTCAGTACTTGGTACTTAACGTAACCACCGTGAGATAGAGTAACCACAACGTCTTCACGTGCGATCAGCTCTTCCATGTCAATATCATGGCTCGCAGCTGTGATTTCTGTACGACGAGCGTCACCAAAGCCGTCACGAACCGCTTCAAGTTCTTCACGGATCACTTCCATCAAACGCTCAGTGCTCGCAAGGATATGCATGAGTTCAGCGATTTCTTCTAGAAGTGTTTTGTATTCGCCTAGAATCTTCTCGTGTTCTAGACCTGTTAGTTTATGTAAACGTAGATCTAGGATAGCTTGTGCTTGTTGCTCAGTCAGGAAGTACTGACCATCACGAATACCGTATTCAGGCTCTAGCCATTCAGGGCGCGCAGCATCTGTACCAGCACGCTCTAGCATTGCTGAAACGTTGCCTAAATCCCAACCACGAGCGATAAGACCCGCTTTTGCTTCAGCCGGTGTAGGTGCCTTACGGATAAGCTCAATAATTTCATCAATGTTAGCAAGCGCTAGAGCTAAACCTTCAAGGATATGAGCACGTTCACGCGCTTTACGCAGTTCGAAAATAGTACGGCGTGTCACAACTTCACGACGGTGATCAACAAAGCACTTCAACATATCTTTTAGGTTGAATAGCTGTGGCTGGCCATTGTTTAGGGCCACCATGTTGATACCGAAAGTGGTTTGCAGCTGAGTCTGAGCGTAAAGGTTGTTTAGAACTACTTCGCCCACAGCATCGCGCTTACACTCAATAACAATGCGCATACCGTCTTTATCTGACTCGTCGCGCAGTGCACTGATACCTTCTACTTTCTTATCTTTAACTAGCTCAGCGATCTTTTCGATCAAGCGAGCTTTGTTCACCTGGTAAGGAATTTCAGTGACGATAATGGTCTCTTTACCATTCTTCTCCACTTCGATGTCCGCTTTCGAACGCATGTAGATTTTGCCGCGACCTGTTTTGTACGCGTCTACAATGCCTTTACGACCGCTGATAAGCGCCGCCGTTGGGAAATCAGGACCAGGAATGTAATCCATTAGTTCATCAATAGTGATTTCTTCATTATTGATGTATGCAAGACAGCCATCAATCACTTCGCCAAGGTTATGAGGCGGGATGTTGGTTGCCATACCTACTGCGATACCAGAAGCACCGTTAACCAATAGGTTTGGAATTTTAGTTGGAAGAACCGCTGGGATCTGCTCAGTACCGTCGTAGTTTGGTACGTAGTCTACGGTTTCTTTGTCTAGGTCAGCCAATAGTTCATGGGCAATTTTTGCCATTCGAACTTCGGTGTAACGCATTGCCGCAGCAGAGTCGCCATCGATCGAGCCAAAGTTACCTTGACCATCGACCAGCATGTAACGAAGCGAGAACGGCTGAGCCATACGTACGATTGTGTCGTACACAGCACTATCACCATGTGGGTGATATTTACCGATTACGTCGCCGACAACACGGGCTGATTTTTTATATGGTTTGTTCCAATCGTTGCCTAGTACGTTCATCGCGAATAAAACGCGGCGGTGTACTGGTTTTAGGCCATCACGCACATCTGGAAGAGCACGACCCACGATGACTGACATCGCATAGTCTAGGTATGAACCTCTAAGCTCATCTTCAATGTTTACGGGCGTGATCTCTTTAGCTAAATCGCTCATAGAGCCATTATCCCTCTATTATCTGATCGTAATTACGATACGTGTAAGGTGCAAAAATATAACACACAATTCATCACTTCGGCATCACTTTCCCTCTCCTTTTATCAGGTTGTGAGCTTGGTTATGAATCAAATGTCGAGAATTTGCACACTCATCCCATATCTTTCTGATTAGTGGTTATATTTCGGTCAATATTGAGCAAAATCGGACCCTTTACGCGGAAAAGCGAGGTAAATTCCTTTAACCACACAACGCGAAAATGCAGGTTTTAGAGTTATTATCACTGGCACCAGTTCAAGGATGAACCAAAAACAATAGTTAGCGCTTTACAAATTACAGGCACCTGTCTCGATTGCCGCGCCAGTGAACTCTGTCATTGTCCCTTAACTAAGCACATCGAGGTTGTTTGGGTGTAAAACGTTGGAGTATACTGGCGCCCTCTAAAGGACTCAGATTGAATGCAATAAAACCAATTATGACTAAAGCACAAAACGTCGACCCAAGTGAAATTAAGAAATTCGAGGACATGGCTTCTCGATGGTGGGATTTAGAAGGCGAGTTTAAGCCACTTCATCAAATTAACCCACTTCGTTTGAACTATGTACTTGAAAAAGCAAATGGCTTGTTTGGCAAGCGCGCACTTGATGTCGGCTGTGGTGGTGGCATTCTTGCTGAAAGCATGGCAAAAGAAGGCGCTATTGTGACGGGGCTTGATATGGGTAAAGAACCATTAGAAGTCGCGCGACTACATGCATTAGAAACAGGTACTCAACTGACCTACATTCAGAGCACAATAGAAGACCACACTATAGAAAACGCAGGAACTTACGATGTCGTGACTTGTATGGAGATGCTTGAACACGTTCCAGATCCTCTCTCCGTTATCCGCTCTTGTGCTGCGCTAGTCAAACCCGGTGGTCACGTGTTTTTCTCAACTTTGAACCGAAACATTAAGTCGTACTTATTTGCTATTGTCGGTGCTGAGAAGCTTCTTAATATTGTTCCTGAAGGCACTCATGAGCACGATAAGTTTATCAAGCCAGCCGAAATGATGAAGATGATAGACCAAACTGACCTGACGGAAATGGGCATTACTGGGCTTCATTACAACCCTCTAAATGACAGCTACAAACTCGGTCGTAATGTAGATGTAAACTACATCGTTCATACTAAAAAATACTGAACGCTGTTGCGTTAAAAAATGTGTTTTGTGATTGACATTTTTTAAAGAAAATGAATCGGAAGCGGTAGCACAAAGTTGCCGCTTTTTTTGTCTTTTTATGGCTAAAATTCGTGCTCTAGATTCCATTTTGACCAAGCCATTTTTCGTAGATAAAAACGGCCAAAGATCAAGGAAAATATTTTTGCATGCGGTTATTTCTAAACCGATCTCGAAACCGTACTTTTAACCATTCAAGTCTGCCCTTTTCTCATCGGTTAGTGTTCACTTACTGATTTTTTTCATTTTGTCAGTTATCCACAAGTCATCCCCGATCTGTACCTTGATAAATCAGTGTAATAGCACTATCTTGTAACCCGCAAACAAATGAACCCCTATATGTTGTGTTTAAGCGACAATATATAGATAGACTTTGATCACAAAGCCGCCGCAAGCTTTACTCATATTGCACATAAACAAACAAAAATACGGCTTTTATCAGTTTTCTTAGGGAAATAAAGCAGAATGAACCAACAACTTACCGTCACCAAGCGTGATGGCCGTAAAGAAAGTATCGATCTGGATAAAATCCACCGCGTTATCACTTGGGCTGCAGAAGGTCTAGATAATGTTTCGGTTTCTCAAGTAGAACTTCGCGCTCACATCCAGTTTTACGACGGCATCACAACGACAGATATTCACGAGACAATCATCAAGTCTGCGGCAGACCTGATCTCTGAAGAGACTCCGGATTACCAATACCTAGCTGCTCGCCTAGCGGTATTCCATCTGCGTAAAAAAGCGTATGGCCAATACGAGCCACCAACGCTTTATGATCACGTGTCTCGCCTCGTCGATATGGGTAAGTACGATCAACATATTCTAGAAGACTACACAAAAGCAGAACTCGACGAACTTGATGCGTACCTCGACCATAAACGCGACCTAAACTTCTCATACGCGGCAGTTAAGCAGCTAGAGGGTAAGTACTTCGTACAGAACCGTGTTACGGGCCAAATTTACGAAAGTGCTCAGTTCTTATACATCCTTGTAGCAGCGTGCTTATTTGCGAAATATCCAAAAGCGACGCGTCTTGATTACATCAAACGTTTCTACGATGCGACATCGACATTTAAGATTTCTCTACCTACGCCAATTATGTCTGGCGTGCGTACCCCTACTCGCCAGTTTAGCTCATGTGTTCTGATCGAGTGTGGCGACAGTCTTGATTCTATTAACGCAACAGCAAGCTCAATTGTTCGTTACGTATCTCAGCGCGCTGGTATTGGTATCAACGCAGGTCGTATCCGTGCATTAGGCTCAGAGATTCGCGGTGGTGAAGCATTCCACACTGGTTGTATTCCGTTCTACAAGTACTTCCAAACAGCAGTAAAATGTTGTTCACAAGGTGGTGTACGTGGTGGCGCAGCTACTGTGTTCTACCCAATGTGGCACGGTGAAGCACGCTCACTCATGGTACTTAAGAACAACCGTGGTGTTGAAGAAAACCGTGTTCGTCACATGGACTACGGTGTTCAGTTAAACAAACTGATGTACCAACGTTTAGTTGAAGGCGGCAATATTACGCTATTCTCACCATCTGATGTACCTGGTCTGTACGACGCATTCTTCGAAAACCAAGAAGAGTTTGAGCGTCTATACGTGAAGTACGAGAACGATCCTTCAATCAAGAAAGAAACGGTTAAAGCGATTGAAATGTTCACTCTGCTAATGCAAGAGCGTGCATCAACGGGTCGTATCTACATCCAGAACGTGGACCATTGTAATACTCACAGCCCATTTGATTCTGAAGTCGCTCCAGTTCGTCAGTCGAACCTATGTTTAGAAATCGCACTGCCAACGAAACCATTAACTAACGTTGAAGATGACTCAGGCGAGATCGCACTGTGTACGCTTTCTGCATTCAACTTAGGTGCTATCAAGTCTCTAGATGATTTCGAAGAGCTATCCGATCTTGTTGTTCGTGCGTTAGATGCACTGCTTGATTACCAAGATTACCCTCTACCAGCGGCATACAAATCGACTATGAACCGTCGTACGCTAGGTGTTGGTGTGATTAACTTTGCTTACTACTTAGCGAAGAATGGCGTGAAATACTCTGACGGTAGCGCGAACGGCCTAACTCACCGTACGTTCGAAGCAATGCAGTACTACCTATTGAAAGCATCTGTAGCACTGGCGAAAGAGCAAGGTAAGTGTCCTTCATTCGACGAGACGAACTACGCGAAAGGCTTACTGCCGATTGATACGTATAAGAAAGATATCGATCTAATTTGTGACGAAGCGCTGCACTACGACTGGGACAGCCTACGTAAAGAAATTATGGAGTACGGCCTACGTAACTCAACACTGACTGCACTAATGCCTTCTGAGACTTCTTCTCAGATTTCAAACGCAACTAACGGTATTGAGCCACCACGTGGTTACGTTTCAGTAAAAGCTTCGAAAGACGGTATCCTGAAGCAAGTTGTACCAGAGTTCACAGAACTTAAAGACAGCTATGAACTGCTTTGGAATATCGGTTCGAACGACGGTTATCTACACCTTGTGGGTATTATGCAGAAGTTTGTTGACCAAGCTATCTCTGCTAATACTAACTACGACCCGTCACGTTACGAGACTGGCAAGGTTCCAATGAAGAAACTACTTCAAGACCTGCTAACAGCGTATAAGTTTGGTGTGAAAACGCTTTACTACCACAACACTCGTGATGGCGCGAAAGATGAACAGAAAGACGCTGTTCAACCACAAGATGACGATTGTGCTGGCGGCGGTTGTAAGATTTAATCTTCCCGTACCTAGCGAACCCGTAAAGACAGACTATCGATAACCTCCCCCTTACGGGGAGGTTTAAAAGGAATTGAGGCATTATGGCTTACAGTACTTTTAACCAAAAAAAGAATGACCAATTGAAGGAACCAATGTTCCTAGGTCAATCAGTAAACGTTGCACGTTACGACCAACAAAAGTTTGAGATTTTCGAAAAACTTATCGAGAAGCAACTTTCTTTCTTCTGGCGTCCAGAAGAAGTAGACGTATCTAGCGACCGTATCGATTACAACAAACTGCCAGATCACGAGAAGCACATCTTCATCTCTAACTTGAAGTACCAAACGCTTCTTGACTCTATCCAAGGCCGCAGCCCTAACGTGGCACTGCTGCCGCTTGTGTCTCTGCCAGAACTAGAGACTTGGATTGAGACTTGGTCTTTCTCTGAAACGATTCACTCTCGTTCTTACACACACATTATTCGTAACATCGTGAACGACCCTGCGGTGGTGTTTGATGATATCGTTGAGAACGAGCACATTCTGAAGCGTGCAAAAGACATCGCGCACTACTACGACGATTTGATTCAAGCGACGAATGATTACCATCGCTACGGTGAAGGTGAGCATGTCCTTAACGGTGAAACGGTTAAGGTTAGTCTGTACGATCTTAAGAAGAAGCTGTACATCTGTTTGATGTCTGTTAACGCATTAGAAGCTATTCGTTTTTACGTCAGTTTCGCATGTTCTTTCGCTTTCGCAGAACGCGAACTAATGGAAGGTAACGCGAAAATCATCAAGCTGATCGCTCGTGACGAAGCACTTCACTTAAACGGCACGCAGCACATGATCAACCTGCTACGTAACGGTCAAGATGACTTCACTTTCATGCAAATCGCAGAAGAGGCAAAACAGGACTGTTTTGACCTATTCAAAGAAGCGGCTGAGCAAGAAAAAGAGTGGGCAGAGTATCTATTCAAAGATGGCTCTATGATCGGTCTAAACAAAGACATCCTAAGCCAATACGTTGAATACATCACAAATATTCGTATGCAAGCGGTAGGTCTACCAGCAGCGTATCCAGAAGCAACAACTAACCCAATTCCATGGATTAACGCTTGGTTGTCTTCAGATAACGTTCAAGTTGCGCCTCAAGAAGCAGAAATCTCTTCTTACCTTGTGGGTCAAATTGACAATGAAGTTCGCGCAGATGACTTCGAAGGATTCGAGCTGTAATGGCAACACTCAAAATCAACAAACTGATCAGCATTGAATCCAACCCTTCCAATACGATTTTGGAAACAATGGAGCAAGCTGGCCTATTACCAGAATACAACTGCCGTGATGGGCACTGCGGCGCCTGTCGCTGCAAATTGGAGTCTGGTGAAGTGGAGTATGTTGGTTTTGCCATGGCTTACACACAAAGTGATGAAATATTACCTTGTATCTGTAAAGCAAAATCAGATTTGTCACTTAGCGGCGTTAACTACGCGATGAAAGAAAAGCAGCGCGCATAACGTTGACTCGACGGTATAAAATGCAAAAGCCAAGGTAATCACCTTGGCTTTTTTGTCTCTGTGTTTTGTCTCTCAGACTACTGTAGAGAGCTTTGGTTATAAAGCACTGCTCGGGAGGTGCATCTCTTTAACTTTCTCTAAAAATGCATAATGCGCAAACATCGGTTTACGTTCTAGGTAGCGACGCAACAAGTCTAGAGCTGTCGTGCTGATCACTTTAACTTGATCACTGCGCTGATACTTTTTCGAGAGTTTATATAACGCTCCCCACTCGCCTGACGGTGTCGATAAAGCGACGGAAAAAACACCCTCTTCAATATGGCCAGTAACGAGTGATAAATCCGTCCCACACTTCTCTCGCGTAGCACCAGCCAGAGCAAACGTTTCCGCTAATGGATCTCCGCTGTTGGCCATCGCTTGAGTCAGGCTCGGTAGTATCCAACCATGCCCTAGTTGCTTTTCAGCGTTTTCATCACCGTTTAGCCAGTACGTTAAGTATCCTCCGCTACTTTTTTCGGAGGTCGACACTGTTAGTCCTTTATCGACCAACAACTGACCGACATTTTCAACCATAGGTAAGTCAATACTAACGGTATTACTCTCAAGGTGTTTATTAATTATCTGTACGAGTTTCAAACGCTGTTCAATCTGATCTGAAGGACCAAAAAGTTTCACTTCAATAAAAGGCAAGTAAGAGCGATACCCTAGCTCATAGCCTTGAGGAAGTTTTAGCTGATCTAGCTTATCTGAAATACCGGATTCAGACAGACCAAACGTGTAGATTCGACTACAACATGAACCTTGAACATCGGGAAACACTCTTCTCAGATCGGGAAGAATTTGCGTCTCTGCCATGAGCTTAAATTCACTTGGTACACCCGGTGTGAAATAAAAAATGGCATCATTAATCAGCATTTTGAAACCGCAAGCAGTGCCTATCGGGTTGTCCAATATCTCTGCCGTTTCTGGCAGCATTGCTTGCTTTAAATTACTGTCCGGCATAGGGATGCCACGTCGAGCATACAAACTTTCTAGATGCTGCAACCACTCTTTGAATAGCACCAGTTTACAATCGGCGGCTCTCGCGGCGGCGGCGGCACTCATGTCATCCGTTGTAGGGCCTAAACCACCATTAACAATAACCACATCGTTGTTAAAGCTGAGCATTAAAAACTCTTCAACCAAACTCGATAGGCTATCACCAACCGTTGAGCGCTTTGTTAAGCCAAATCCATGTTGATAAAACAGGCTAGACAACCATGCCGCATTAGTATCAACAATATCACCGTGGAGGACTTCCTCACCAGTACTAAGCATTGCTATTTTCACAACTGACTCCTGAACGTAAGCACAATCCTATTTTCGCTATAGCGCTTATTTTTCTTTTTATTTGGACAAATCTCGCCGAGGTTTGTTGGGACTAAATAAGGGTCAAGTGTTTAAATGATTGATGTTTTGAGGGATAATTACGAGCCCGAACATACACCATTAACTCGGAGACCTTTGTGTCAAAATCATCCATGTTCAAGACGACTCTAACAGGCCTTTGCTTGGCTTCGTCAGCGCTTGCGCACGCAAGTCACTATGACCTAAGCCGTCATACAGAGTTTTCTTACACACCTGATTGCTTGTCAGGTTACTGCGAAACGACGACTCTGTACACCTTCGAGGCTCAAAATCGCGGTGTTATGTATGAACAGAATAATGATGATTCGCTAAACCTTGACGCAGGGCTTCAGCCTAAACATCTCATCATCCCTCAAGATAAAGACTGGGATTATCTGATGGGTCAAACCTACACCATTCTAGGTCTCAGTATCGCGACCGTAGGCATGATGACTTTTCTTCCAGAAAGTATCACCAAATGGGACGAAGAAGACCGAGACATGAGTAAGTTGGGGCAAAAGTGGAAAGATAATGTCTCTGACGGCCCCGTTTGGGATCGCGATGAACATGTCCTCAACTACATCATGCACCCATATTTTGGCGGCGTTTACTACACGGCAGCACGTCACGCTGGCTATAATGAATTTCAGTCGTTTTTGTACTCCGCAACGATGTCGACGTTCTTTTGGGAGTATGGCGTGGAGGCGTTCGCAGAAGTACCATCTTGGCAGGATATTTTTATCACACCATTCTTTGGTGCTGTTGTTGGTGAAATGATGTTAACGGCTGAGCAAGACATTATTGCAAACGGCGGCGAAGTTATGGGTTCTGAAACCGCAGGTGATGTTTCGCTCTTCTTCTTAAACCCTGTTGGACATATTCATTATTGGGTAACTGATGCATGGGGCGGTAGTGCAGAACTACAATTCAATTCATCACCTTGGTTTGGAAACCAAGATGTTGCAAAATTCGCCATGGACGCAGGCGCAAACTATGACAGTCAATTTTATGGTGTCGAGTTAAAAGTAACCTTCTAATCCTAAGTTGATACTCGGTAAAAAGCAGCCTTACGATGGCTGTTTTTTTTGTGCTCTGAACATTGTTTTAATTATTTACATCACGAATTAGTGTTAAAAATTGACTTTCATCAAACATTACCCGCCCTTAGCACCTACACTAAATAAAAGGATTTATTCCAATAACTTAAGTAGCACGTTTATTCGTACTGCGTCCAAACCTTGATTCCAGGAGGGGACATTATGAACACCGTATTTATTGTTAATTTTGTCGGACAAGCGTCACCCGCCACGATTAAAGAGCTCGCTGCAATCACACACGAAAACGGCGGGAAATGGCTGATCAGCAAAGTAAACTTTATCGAAGACCAAGTTGCAGGTGTCATCAAAGTAGAGCTTCCAAGAGAAAATGCCGACATCGTTAAACAGGCGTTCTCTTCTTGTCAGACTCTTGTTGTTAGGTTCGTCGACTCTGAGCCTCATTCATATCGTGAAGACACTATCTTCCAACTTCGTTTAGATGCCAACGATAGAGCGGGTATTGTGAATGAAATTACTCACGTTCTCGATAATCAAGGTATCTCAATTTTAGATATGGATTGTCAGCGTGTATTCATTGCTGGAGGCGGAGGGGTAAGCTCTAGCTTATTCAGCGCTAAAATGGCGATAAAACTGCCTAGCGAGCTAGAAATTGAAGACATAGCCAATGAGTTAGAATCTCTGAGTGAAGACACTCGTGTGATTGTGGAGAGTTAATCACGTACTGTTATCGTTTCCCCAATAAAAAAGAGCAGCGATTAAGCTGCTCTTTTGGTGCTTATGGCGCGATGCGTCTTATTTCACTGACCACTGAGATAGTGAACGTTTGAAATCAGAGTAGTCAAATTCATTCAGTTTTTGAATGTCACCATTCGAGCGTTCACAGTAAACCGACGGCATACGTAGACCGTTAAACCAGTTCAGTTTCACCATGGTGTAACCGGCACTATCTAGAATATGCAGACGCTGTCCTATCTCTAGAGGCTGTTCGAAGTTCGCTACGCAGAACTGGTCACCAGCCAAACAAGAGCACGAGCCGATCACATACTCATGTTCACCATTTTCAGATGCTTCAAGAATTGACGCTGGCTCATTGTAGATCAACGTATCTAAGCGGTGAGCTTCTGTGGCTGAATCGACAATCGCCGTCTTCTTTACGTTCTCTACAATATCAACCACTGTTACAACGAGATCAGTTGTCTTAGTAATTATCGCTTCACCCGGCTCTAAATACATTTGTACGCCGTGTTTCTCTGAGAACGCTTTAAGTGCTAACCCCAACTTCTCGATATCGTACCCCGGCCATGTGAAGAACACGCCGCCGCCCATGCTTACCCAGTCCAGCTTATCTAGGTACTCGCCAAACTGATCTGAAATAGCATCGAGTAAACCGATAAACGCATCCACGTCTTTGTTCTCACAGTTCATGTGGAACATTACGCCATCAATACCATCAAAAATTTCCGGTTTGATGTGATCAGCCTGAACACCAAGACGAGAGAATTGACGCGCTGGGTTTGCTAAGTCTTGCCCTGCATAGCTCACACCTGGGTTTAGGCGCAAGCCAATCGATGCTTTGCCTTCGACAATATGACGATAAGCCGCTAGCTGTGACTGAGAGTTAAAGATCATCTTGTCACAGATGTCCGCCACATCGCGAACGTCATCTTCGCTGTAACCCACACTGTATGCGTGTGTCTCACCACCGAACGTTTCGTAGCCAAGCTTCACTTCAAACGGGCCAGAACTTGTTGTTCCGTCTAGGTAAGGCTTGATGATGTCGAATACACCCCATGTTGAGAAGCACTTCAGTGCTAATACAAGCTTCACATCAGAGATGTCTTTTAGCTGTTTTGCTTTCTCTAGATTCTCAATCAGCTTATCTTCATTGATCATGAAGTATGGCGTTTTTAGTTCGTTTTGTTGCATTTTGATACCTTACGTCCCTTCGCCTTAGCAAAGGCACTATAAAATCGAACAAAGCCGACGCAAGTGCATCGGCTTAAACGTACAAATAAGAGTCGCTAAATTCTTACTTCAATTTATGGATAACAGGTTGTCCTGGCTCCAGTTCTTGAACATGCCAATCTAGACCAATAGATGGCATGGTTTCTAGGAATGGGTCAGGATCTAGCTGCTCCATGTTGAACACGCCTTTGTCTGCCCATTTGCCACGGAAGAACTGCAAAGCAGCAGTGATCGCTGGTACGCCAGTGGTATATGAGATAGCTTGGTGTTCAACATCTTCGTATGCGACTTCGTGATCAGCGTTGTTGTAAATAAATACACTGCGCTCTTTACCATCTTTCTTACCTTGAACCCAAGTACCGATACACGTTAGGCCAGTGTAGCCTGGCGCGAGTGATGTTGGATCTGGTAGTAGTGCTTTTAGCACGTGCAAAGGTTGAACAACCGTACCGTCGTGAAGCGTTAGTGGATCTGGGCTGAGTAGACCGATGTCGCGCATCACATTGAAGTAGTTTAGGTAACGGTCACCAAAGCCCATCCAGAATTCGATGCGTTTCGCAGGGATGAACTCTTGCATAGATCGAACTTCGTCGTGCGCCATTGAGTACACTTTGTGTGAACCACAATTCGGGAATTCAAACTCAAGCATACGTGAGTGACAAGGTACTTGTTTCCACTCGCCGCTTTCCCAGTAGAACGAATCGCCTTGAATCTCAAGCATGTTCGTTTCTGGATCAAAGTTAGTTGCGAACTTCTTACCGTGGTCGCCTGCGTTTACATCCATTACGTCGATAGTATCGATTTCATCGAACAGATGCTTGACTGCGTATGCGGCAAACACCGATACTACGCCTGGATCGAAACCAGCACCAAGAATACCTGTAATGCCCGCTTCTTCAAACTTCTCACGGTAGCCCCACTGCCAATCGTAAGCTTGAGGTACTTGTTGGCCTTCAGAGCACAAATCAACCGCAACAGATGTATCAAGGTATGACACTTTAGCTTGGTAACATGCTTCCATAATAGACATGTTCACCCAAGGAGGACCTGCGTTGATCACTAAGTCAGGTTGTACTTCTTTAATTAAAGCAACTAAAGAATCTACGTCGTCCGCGTTTACCGCTCGCGCTTCTAATTTCTTAGTTGAATCTTTCAGATTATTTTTCTTCTGAATCGATTCGATGATTTTCTCACACTTACCTACGGTACGTGATGCGATTGTGATATCACCCAGAACGTCGTTGTTTTGTGCTGCTTTATGTGCAACTACCCAGCCAACGCCGCCTGCACCAATCTGTAGAATTGCCATAGTTTTCCGTTACCTTTGTTAAACTAGCTCTGCCGCTAGCGTATTGATTTTTGAGAGCAAAGATTCAAAGTCCGCCGTCGTCAGACACGGGTTCAAAATCGTAAATTTCAATGCAGTTTTATCGTCGACAATGGTTTCACCCAATACCGCGATACCGCGTGTTAACGCTTCTAAGCGCAACGTTTTGTTCAGTTCATCAAGATCCGCTGATTCATGTGTCGCGCGGAACAGAACCGTAGACAGTGATGGTTCAGCCAACAACTCAAAGTGTTTGGTATCTCGAATCATGTCCGCCACTTCAAGCGTCTGCTCAAGCAAATGATCATACATATCGCCTAGGGCTTTTGGCCCTACGCTTTGCATCGTCATAAACACTTTGAGCGCATCAAAACGCTTAGTTGTCGCAATAGACTTATCCACCAAGTTCGGTAGTTCGTCGTGTTCGCGGTTCAAATAGTCTGCATGGTGAAGCAGGAATTTAAAGTTAGACTTGTCATTTACCAATAGCGCACCACAACTGATGGTTTGGTAAAACAGCTTATGGAAGTCTACGCTGATGGAATGTGCACGCTCACAACCTTTCAGACGCGCTTTTTGGCTACTTAGAATCAGAGCTCCACCGTATGCACCGTCGACGTGCATCCACATGTCATGTTTCGCTGCGATATCGGCGATAAAGTCTAAGTCATCAATAGCACCGTGGTCCGTTGTACCCGCTGTACCAACAATGGCAAATGGGATCAAACCTTCTGCTTTGGCCTGATTGAGAACTTCGTCTAATTTAGTGACATCCATCGTTCCATCGGCATTAGCATCGACGGTCATGACCGCTTTTTCACCCAATCCCATCCAAGAGGCTGATTTTTGAACCGTGAAGTGGGATTTTTTCGAACATACAATACGTAGCTTGTCTGCGTATTCAGGAAGGCCAAGCTTTTGAATTGAGTGTGCACTGAGTTTGTCAGCAATCCAATCTCGCGCAAGCATCAAACCCATTTGGTTACTTTGCGTGCCGCCGCTCGTGAAGATACCGTCCGCTTTTTCACCTAACTCATATTTATCGCATAGCCAGTTCACAACTTTCTGTTCAACATAAGTCGCTGATGAAGCTTGATCCCATGAGTCCATCGACTGGTTCAAAGCCGCAATCATTGCCTCTGCCGCAATCGCTGGCATCAACGGTGGAGTATGTAGGTGAGCAATACAATCTGGATGTTGAGTAAAAATTGCGTTTTTCGCGACCAGCTCAGCAGCATCGTCGATAACGGTTTTAAGAGGCGCATTTCCATTATCAAGATCAACGTCGTGAATCGCTGTTTCCAATGCTTTTGGATCCATACCTGAATACGGTGCAGTCACTTGTTCAAACACTGACTTCATTGCCGTAGTAGTGTGATTCATCACCGAAGCAAATTCATTGCTGCCCATCTCTCCAGTGTGGATGAAATGCTTCTTCCATTCATCTTGTGGCTGAGTTTCGATGTGACTACCGCCAGCGGCTAAAATCGCGTCTTCAAATACACGTAAAGCAAAGTCGATTTGCTCAAACGAGATGATAAGAGGAGGAAGGAAACGAATTACTGCGCCTTCGCGTCCACCTTTCTCAACGATCAAGCCACGCTCGAGTGCTGCGCGTTGAATAGAAAGTGTGAGTTCACTATCCGCTTGAGGTTCACCAAATTTATTGAGCTCACCGTTTGGATTTTTAATCTCCACGCCTAGCATCAAACCTTTGCCACGAACCTCTGCGATACAGTTCACACGCTTTTGAATACTTTCAAGGCCGTAGCGCAAGTACTGACCCGCAATATTGGCATGCTCAACAAGATTATCACGTTGGATAATTTCTAATGCTTTCGCACCAGAGACCATGGCTAACTGGTTACCACGAAATGTACCTGTGTGCTCGCCCGGCTTCCATGTATCATGTTGCTTGTTGATAACCAATAGCGACATTGGTAATCCACCGCCAATTGCTTTTGATAAGCACAGAATATCTGGAACAATGCCCGAATCTTCGAACGCGAAATTGTAGCCAGTTTTACCAACACCACACTGGATCTCATCGAAGATCAGTAAGATACCGTGTTCATCACAAATACGACGTAACTCTCGTAGCCAGAATGCTGGCGCAGGAACAACACCACCCTCACCTTGCACTGGCTCCACGATAATCGCGGCAGGCTTCATAATGCCTGACTCATCATCGTTTAAAAGACGATCGATATAGCGAATACTTGCTTTCGCACCTTCGTCACCGCCAAGCCCAAAAGGACAACGCAGGTTGTATGGGAAAGGCATAAAGTGCACATCCGACATCAAACCGGTTCGACGAGCTTTCGTGCCTAAGTTACCCATCATCCCCATCGTACCATTAGTCATACCATGGTATGCGCCACGGAAGGCAAACATAGTGTTGCGACCGGTAGTCTGTTTCGCGAGCTTGATAGCAGCTTCAACCGCATCAGCTCCAGACGGGCCACAAAATTGGATAACGCTGTTCTCGCTTAACTCTTGAGGAAGAAAAGACTTAACAGATTGAATAAACGTCGTTTTTGCTGATGTTGCAATATCTAGCGTCTGATATGGCAGTCCTGAATCTAATTGCTCTTTCAGAGCTTGGTTTATTTCAGGATGGTTATACCCCAAAGCTAGAGTGCCTGCCCCAGCAAGGCAGTCTAGAAAGATCTGTCCACGCGTATCTTCAACCAAGCACCCAAAGGCTTGTTTAATTGCGATCGGCAAACGACGTGGATAAGAACGTACTTCAGATTCATGCTCAGCCTGATCAATCAATACTTGATCTGGCGTTAAGTCATACGTTCCCTCAACGATAGGAACCTGAGACGAAAAAATGTTTGCGATATTGCTATCGACTTCAAAGGCAGTGCTCATACTACATAATCCCTTGAATTATAATAATTCTGTATCCTGTATTAATAATCATTAGAATGAAATTACAGGAGGTGTGAATACCCCTCCGCATTTGTCAGTGCATAAATGACAAATACAGATCATCCGCCACGATACTCGCGACTTTATATGTAAAAGGGATTAATCAAGGTTCTGTAATGCACCCGTTTTGTAAAACAGGACATTTCGGCAGTATGAAGCTGATTAGTGTGTGTTTATTCAAAGGTTTCAATGTTGGGTTTCCCATTAATATGCCGCGTTTACAGCATTAGTATCCCGTCTATCGACAAAAGGCTTTGCCGATACCTACCCTACGCAGTGTCACAATCAGCTTGAATGGTCACTACGCGTATCCCCCAGAGATCAAACGTTGTTAATTACGCTCCGAGATTGCGCGCGAATTTATCACAAAATAAAATCTTCTGGCAACGATTTTTCATATTAGTAACAGTGATGTAAATCACAACAAAACATACCCCATCGTAACTCGCATGTTCATATTCATGAGCTATGCTTTTCTGCTTCTCTCAAACAGCTGTTATTTAAACAAATATTCTTGAGATATCATCACCTCACCCAACAGAGGTTTAAGGTTGTGCTGCTTAATCGTAAAACATTCCTTTCTATATCCGGAACATTTAAAAAGATAGCATTCTCGTCACAGCTTTGCCTGGTTCAAGAGTGGTTATTCTCCACAAGTGATGGTTTAAACATAGACTAGTAGGAATGGCTAAGATGCTTTGCAATGGCAGAATGAACAATCACTTGAGTCAATGAGACAAAGGGTTCGTTACTTAACGAAGTCTGTGACAGAAAAGAAGTTTGAGATTTTCAAAAAATACGAAAAAGGCCTAACATTTTCATGTTAGGCCTTAAATCTGGAGCGACACACGAGGTTCGAACTCGTGACCTCAACCTTGGCAAGGTTGCGCTCTACCAACTGAGCTAGTGTCGCATTTAATATGAGATGGTGCCCCGGGCCGGACTTGAACCGGCACAACGCGAACGTCGAGGGATTTTAAATCCCTTGTGTCTACCAATTCCACCACCAGGGCACACAAATATTCTTTGTGATGCCTTTACAGAAAAGTAAAACACCATCTGATACCGCTAATGCCATATCAATAAAACTTGGAGCGACACACGAGGTTCGAACTCGTGACCTCAACCTTGGCAAGGTTGCGCTCTACCAACTGAGCTAGTGTCGCATTTATTCTCGAAAGCCATTCGCTCTCAAAAGAATAATGGAGGCGCCTCCCGGAGTCGAACCGAGGTCCACGGATTTGCAATCCGCTGCATAGCCACTCTGCCAAGGCGCCTCATTTGTGAATAAAGCTAAGCTTTTTCACAACCCTTTTGAGCCGTGCTCTCTTGGGTACGGGATGCATTCTACGGATTCGAGCGATCGAGTCAACACTATTTTTATTTTTTTAAATCGTTTGACTAGAATTTGTGCGAAAGACGATGGATTGCTTAGTTTTAATACTAAAAATCGCTTAAATACACTTGTTTATCATAAAACTTTGGCTACGCCTTACACTGCTGGCCGTGCGTTGCGTGCATTGAAGTATTAATAATCAGAAGACTCGCCTCTCTAAGACTCTCCAAGGACAAAAACAAGACTTAGATCACAAATAGAACTCTATCGAAGCAAAAGCCCCAGATACAAATTGCAAGCATGGCCGTTAACAAGCATTGAAAAGCGAGAGAAGCAAAAAAATGCTGTAGATTGCCTTAGATACAAAAAAGCAGGCTACTAAGCCTGCTTTCTAACATCAGTATTTAATGGTGCTCTTCATTCAACAGATCGTCTTTCGCAGCAGCTAAATATTGAATCATTGACCAATATGTCAAGAAAGTTGCCACATACAAGGCCGCAAAGCCTAGCCAAACCATCCATTCATCGTAACGCCATATCAACACCCATAAGGCGAACATTTGCGAAACAGTTTTTACTTTGCCAACCCAAGATACCGCAACACTCGCTCGCTTACCGATTTCAGCCATCCATTCTCGCAATGCTGAGATAATGATTTCTCGCGCAATCATCGTTACCGCAGGAATGGTCACCCAAATTGAATGATAATGTTCCGTGATTAGAATCAATGCCGTTGCCACTAGCACTTTATCAGCGACAGGATCAATAAACGCGCCAAAACGAGAAGTTTGGCCAAGTTTACGGGCCAACATGCCGTCAAGCCAGTCAGTAAAACCCGCTACCCAAAACACCATTGCTGCTGCAAACGGTGCCCATGAATAAGGTAGATAAAAGACAACCACAAAAACAGGGATTAGGAACAGTCTAAGAAGAGACAGAATGTTCGGGATATTCAAACGCATTTTATTATTCTCTTACACATTGCGGCTTAATGTTGCGCGATTTTCCTTATTGTTTCAATGCTTGGAAAATAATTTCTGCTAAAGAGTGACTTATTCCCGGTACTTTGGCGATTTCTTCGACACTTGCACGTTTAAGTTCTTGTAACCCACCCATGTACTTGAGTAACGCCTGACGTCGTTTAGGGCCGATTCCCTCAATCCCTTCGAGTGCACTCGTACGTCTGGTTTTACCTCGCTTAGCACGGTGCCCCGCTATAGCATGGTTATGGCTTTCATCACGAATATGTTGAATAAGATGCAGCGCAGGAGCATCGCTTGGTAAATGAAACTCGTCCCCATCGACTGTAATCAGCGTTTCTAAACCTGGTTTGCGAGTAACGCCTTTTGCAATACCAATCATGATAGGACACTTTGGCCAATCCCCCCAGTACTGCGAAATGATGTCATGCGCACGATTTAACTGACCTTTACCGCCATCGATAAAGATGATGTCGGGAATTTTCTCTACGTCCAATTGCTTCGAATAACGGCGCTCCAACGCTTGTCCCATTGCTGCGTAATCATCACCACCGGTAATCCCAGTAATGTTGTAGCGACGATACTCTTGCTTAACGGGGCCTTCATTGTTGAACACCACACATGACGCAATCGTGCTTTCCCCCATCGTATGGGAGATATCAAAACATTCCATTCGAGCTATAGACTCCAAATTCAATGTTTCGCGAAGCGCATGAAAACGCTGATTAATCGTCATTTTGTGATTGATTTTGGTGGTAATCGCCGTTAGTGCATTCGTGTTCGAAAGCTTGAGATACCTTGCTCGAGAGCCAGTTGGCGACGTATGAAAATGAACCTTACGGCCTGCCACTTCACTTAACGCTTTCTGTATTGGCGCAATATCTTCTGCCAACTCTTGATTCAAAATAATACGAGAAGGAATTGTACGTGCTTCGTTATGGCTCAAATAGTATTGAGTCAGAAAACTATCGAACACTTCCTGCTGGCTTGTATTTTGTGGTATTTTCGGAAAATGACTACGGCTACCAAGCACTTTGCCTTGACGTATCATCAGGATATGGATACACGCGATACCATTCTCCTGAGCAAACCCGAGTACATCCATATCATCCATGCTGTCTTCTGAGACGTACTGCTGCTCTTGAACACGCCTAATCGCTTGGATTTGATCGCGAAATTTAGCGGCATCTTCAAAGCGCAATTGCTGACTGGCAACTTCCATTTTCTCGATCAGTTGTTTGAGTACTTGCTGATCTTTGCCTTGCAAAAACATGCGCACAAAGCCAACCAACTCTGCATATTCTTCATCAGAAATGATGGTATTAACGCATGGTCCTGCACAACGACCAATTTGGTACATCAAACATGGGCGCGTTCGGTTGGAATAGACAGTGTCTTCACACTGGCGCACAGGAAATATCTTTTGCAGCAAATGCAATGTTTCTCTTACTGCACCAGAATCTGGGTAGGGGCCAAAATATTCACCTTTGCGCTTCTTGGCGCCACGGTGGATAGAAAGCCGTGGGTGCTTATGACCGCTAATAAAGATATAAGGGTAAGACTTATCATCTCGCAGCAACACATTGTATTTCGGCAAATACTGCTTGATGTAGTTATGCTCTAAGATCAGCGCTTCTGTCTCAGTGTGAGTCACCGTGACGTCTATTTTGGCGATATTACTGACAAGCGCGCGAGTTTTCTCACTGTCTACTTTTTTCCGAAAGTAGCTTGAAAGGCGCTTTTTAAGGTCTTTGGCTTTACCTACGTAGATTACAACAGCTTCGGCGTTGTACATTCTGTAAACGCCGGGCTGATGAGTTACTGTCTTGAGAAAGGAAGCCGAATCGAAAGGAGGATTCACGCTAAAGGGTCTCGGTGTCCAGCATTCCGTGGCGAATCGCTAAGTGAGTTAACTCAACGTCACCATTAATGTCCAATTTACTAAAGAGTCGGTAGCGATAGCTGTTGACTGTCTTTGGACTTAAATTAAGTTGCTCAGAAATATCCGTTACCTTTTGGCCTTTGGTGATCATAAGCATGATCTGCAATTCACGTTCGGATAAGTCTTTAAAAGGGTTCTCAGAGGCTGGAGAAAATTGACTCAATGCCATCTGCTGCGCAATCTCTGGCGAGATGTAACGCTGCCCACTATTAACTACACGAATCGCATTCACCATTTCGTCAGGGCCAGCACCTTTGGTTAAATAACCAGACGCACCTGCCTGCATCACCTTGGTTGGAAACGGGTTTTCTGTATGAACGGTAAGTACGATGATTTTCACATCAGGATTCACGCGAAGAATTTTTTTAGTGGCTTCCAAGCCGCCAATTCCTGGCATGTTCATGTCCATTAAAACGACGTCAGCATGATTACTGCGACACCATTTTACTGCATCTTCACCGCTGTCAGCTTCTCCTGCTACGTTCATTCCACGGACGTCTTCAATAATACGTCGTATCCCTGTGCGAACCAGCTCGTGATCATCTACAAGGAAAACATTTATCAAACTTGTATCTCCACACTTTGTATTGGTTCTGCACCCACATAACCATTATTTGTTAAATGTGGATATCAGTATGACTGCCTATATACTAACGTAATCGACAAAAAATTGCTTTCTATGAATATGTGCTGAAACGCAAACTTTAGCAAGAACTTATTCATAAACCACTCTATTATTTTAGAGCGTGATGAGCAGAACCGAAATCTAAGAAAAGACAATTAACAACATTAAGTACAATAAATCAAGTAACTAGGTTTCATATTGCCCAGAGAAACACGCTATAACTTAAAATGACACTGTCCCTCTTGCACCAAAGACTAACTTGTAATCACTAATTCCAGCAAAAATTTGAGACGCTTTCTTTACTGGTTATTTTTACAGTTCTTAGTGTTAAACTAACGTTCTTCAAGTTTTCTAAGGTTTCTCACATTTGAATATTCAACAAGGCTTCCTGCTAACTCGACAGGCACGAGACATCAAAGGTCAAACTCAAATCGAGCTGTGGCTTTCGACAGAAGCAGGTCCTACTCAGTTACTTATTAATGGTGAGAAGCCAGTATTTTTCATCGCTCAGAAACACTCAGAGCAAGCAAAGACACTCGCACGAGAAAAAAACATATTCGTCGACATCCGCCTTTTGGATCTCAAAACGTTTGAACATACGCCTCTTGCTGCCTGCTATACCAATGTAACCAGAGACGCTCTCGCACTCAAAGACACATTCGCTCAAAAAGATATCACTACGTATGAAAGTGATATTCGCCTCGCCGATCGCTACCTAATGGAGCGTTTTATCAAAGGCAGTATCGAGTTTACAGGCAATGTGACTCGCACCAATGGCTACCAACGCGTCCAGAGCGCAAAATGCCGTGCGGGGCAATATGAGCCGAAGTTAAACGTTGTCTCGTTAGATCTAGAATGCTCTGAGAAAGGCATTCTTTACTCAATCGGATTAGACAGCGTCATGGATTCCCGCGTTATCATGATCGGAGAGCCAGAACCTTCGGAGACACCGATACAATGGGTTAAGGATGAAAAAGCGCTTCTAGAAGCACTCATCGATTGGTTTAAAAAATTCGACCCCGATGTCATTGTCGGTTGGAATGTCATTGATTTTGACTTTCGTCTGCTACACAAACGAGCAGAATGGCACAACATGAAGCTAATGCTTGGCAGAGCAGACCAAGCCAGCTTTTTTAGAAGTTCATCTCAAAGCCAACAAGGGTTTATCTCCATTCCCGGGCTAGTTGTGATGGATGGTATCGATACGCTAAAAACGGCTACTTACCACTTTCGATCTTGGTCATTAGAGTCTGTATCTCAAGAACTCTTGGGGGAAGGGAAAGAAATCCACAACGTGCATGACCGCATGGATGAGATCAATCGTATGTACCGCTCCGACAAACCATCGCTGGCTAAATATAATTTACAAGACTGCGTGTTAGTGAATAAGATTTTCAATCACACTCACCTACTAGACTTTGCAATAGAGCGCTCTCGTCTCACTGGTGTCGAACTGGATCGTGTTGGCGGTTCGGTTGCAGCATTCACAAACCTATACATGCCTCAGATACACCGAGCAGGCTACGTCGCCCCAAACCTACACCCTGAAAATTGGATTGCCAGCCCCGGAGGTTACGTGATGGACTCCATCCCTAACCTATATGATTCTGTTTTAGTATTGGATTTTAAGAGTCTATATCCATCGATTATTCGCTCTTTCTTGATTGATCCTATGGGTTTAGTTGAGGGGTTATTGCTCGATATTGGAAAAGAAGAAAATCAGGCTGTACCTGGCTTTCGCGGTGGGCAGTTCCATCGTACGAAACACTTTTTACCAGAAATGATTGAAAAGCTTTGGGCAGCACGTGATGTTGCAAAGAAGAACAATGAAAAAGCTTTTTCTCAGGCAATCAAAATCATCATGAACTCCTTTTATGGCGTACTGGGCTCATCGGGATGTCGTTTCTTTGATACTCAGTTAGCTTCTAGTATTACCATGCGCGGACATGAAATCATGAAGCAAACTAAGGTGCTGATTGAGGAGCAAGGATATCAAGTGATTTACGGCGATACGGATTCCACATTCGTGTCGTTGAATCGACCATACAGTCAAGTAGAAGCTGACGCTGTTGGAAATCAATTAGTTGATTACATCAACTCTTGGTGGCAAGAACACCTGCGTTCTGAGTACAACCTAACATCTATGTTGGAAATCGAGTATGAAACCCATTATCGCAGATTCCTTATGCCAACGATTCGTGGCGCAGAAACTGGCTCGAAAAAGCGCTATGCGGGTTTAATCGGTGAAGGAGAGCAAGAACGGATTGTATTTAAAGGGTTAGAAAGTGCCCGTACTGACTGGACCTCGTTAGCACAGAAATTTCAAAATACACTCTATAGCATGATTTTCCATGGTGAAGATCCAAGCGACTATGTCCGAGAGATGGTTGAGAAAACTAACAACGGTGAATTTGATGAACAGTTGGTGTATCAAAAGCGACTGCGCAGAAAACTGCATGAGTATCAGAAGAACGTCCCGCCACAAGTGCGTGCAGCTCGTTTAGCGGATGAGATAAATGCCAAGCTTGGCCGCCCATTACAGTATCAAAACAAAGGGCGAATTGAATACATTATTACCGTGAACGGCCCTGAACCTTATGAGTACCTCAATAGCCCTATTGATTATCAACATTACATTGATAAACAACTCAAACCTGTTGCGGATGCGATTCTCCCTTTCATTGGGACGGACTTTGACAGGCTTTCAGCGCCACAAATGGGGTTGTTTTAGCCGATACGAAACTCTGTTTTCTGGTACTGTTTGACTAACCAATCACCAAACGCATCAATTAGCCCGATAACAGAACGCTTGGGAATACCCCGGCCAGAAAGTAAAATTTCTAGCCGCTCGATCTCAAGCTGCTTTTCAGTATGATAAGTTAAGAATACCTTGCCACATTGTATAGGGTCATCAAACCAACGTTTATCTCGATACATCACCAAAGAGTATGACGCTCTTAGTAACTTTTTAGCAATCACGCGCTGGGCGGCCACCTGCTCTTCTATCGTCTTCGCTTGTACGATTTTTTTGCGATACACCGTAATCCAATCTTCCACATCCATATTCCAGTGCTTAGCAATTTCCCAACTTGGGACGTAATCACCGAAGCAGTCTGCTAGATCATCACCATAAACACAGACACAGCAATGCTTAAGCATAAAGCCCCAAGTGAAAATACTGTCTAAATTAGCTACTTCACTCACTAAGGCTGTACGGACCGATACACCATTAACGTGAGGGTAACTCTGCTGCGCACGCCACTTAATTGTGTTGAGCAAAGTCGCGCGATTGTGCTCAAAGGATGATTGAGTAACGACAACCAGGTCTAAGTTCGACTTCCCAACGATCGCTGTTTTACGAGCAACACTACCGTATACATAAACGCTGTGTAAGTTTTGCCCCAGTCCACCTTTGAGACAAGCGATGACTTCCCTAATTAAAGGCGCAAACTCTGGTTGAAATGGTTGTTTAGGATCGATAACAGGCAGAGACATGACTTAAAACGTGTTCTCAGATGGTTCAAGAAGTTGGGCTATATGTTCTCTTAGCCGACTCACCGAATCAAGTCCATTCAGGTGTTTAGTCATGGGAGTAACAACAAATTTCTGCAATGAATTTTAATGCTAGGCGGCTAACTTAGCGCTATAATCACCGAGTTTTGCTTAATAAGTATGAATAGGAATATACAATGCCAAAGGCAAGTGAAATCAAAAAAGGCTTCGCAATCGAGTCTAATGGTAAAACTCTTCTAGTTAAAGACATCGAAGTAACGACTCCTGGCGGTCGTGGCGGCGCTAAAATCTACAAAATGCGTTGTACAGATCTAAACACGGGCGCACGTGTAGATGAGCGTTACAAGTCTGATGACGTTGTTGAAACGGTAGAAATGAACAAACGTGCAGTTGTGTACTCATACGCTGACGGCGATGAGCACATCTTCATGGATAACGAAGACTACTCACAATACACATTCAAGCACAATGAAGTTGAAGACGACATGCTGTTCATCAACGAAGATACACAAGGTATCCACATTATCCTTGTTAACGGTGCTGCAGTGGGTATTGAGCTACCATCTTCTGTTGAGCTAGTGATTGAAGAAACTGACCCTTCAATCAAAGGTGCTTCTGCATCTGCTCGTACTAAACCAGCACGCTTCGCTTCAGGTCTTGTCATCCAGGTTCCTGAGTACATTGCAACTGGTGACCGTGTTATCATTAACACAGCTGAACGTAAATACATGAGCCGAGCATAAGCATGTCTGATTTGATTTCTTACGACGACGTCATCGACGCAGCGTACGACATTTTCCTTGAGATGGCTCCAGATAACCTAGAGCCTGCTGACGTGATTCTGTTTACTGCGCAATTTGAAGATCGTGGTGCCGCAGAACTTGTTGAAACCGGTGATGACTGGGTTGAACATGTTGGCTTCGAGATCGACAAAGAAGTATATGCAGAGGTTCGTATCGGCCTAGTAAATGAGGAAAATGACGTTCTTGATGACGTATTTGCTCGTATGCTAATCAGCCGAGACCCTGAACATAAGTTCTGCCATATGCTTTGGAAACGCGATTAACGTTTCTTCATCATGAACAAAAATACCAGCCTAGTGCTGGTATTTTTTTATCTGTTGTTTTTGTTTAGCTGAGATATTTGTTTATCCAAAGCACCCTGCTCTATATCGGCTTTAGATCCTTTTGTTATGTAACAGATAAGAAAAAGGCTTGCCGAATTGGCAAGCCTTTCTGATGTTTTGCTATCGATTAACGATGCTTGTTGCGTGCGCCTTGGTCACCAGCAGTCTTCTTCGGCTTACGACGAGAAGGGTTGTTGCTGCGACCTTTTGGTGTGTTAACACGCTCTTCATGGCGCTTAACTGCGCGACGAATTTTTTGGCTGCGTGCACGCTCACGTTTGCGTGACGTGTTGTCTTTGTTCAGATCAAGCATGGTTTCTTTCTCTGGACGAAGCTCTACAAGCTCACGCAAGTAGTTTACTTCTTTCAGGTCAAGCTCCATCCAACCGCCACGAGGCAGTTTCTTGTCTAAGAAGATGTCGCCGTAACGAACACGTTTCAGACGGCTAACGGTACACTCTTGCGATTCCCATAGTCGACGAACTTCGCGGTTACGACCTTCATTGATAACAACGTAAAACGTGTGGTTCATGCCTTCACCACCCGCGTAAACAACATCTTCAAAGCGAGCTAAACCGTCTTCCAGTTCAACACCTTTTACTAGATTACGAACTTTCTGTTCAGTTACTTCACCGAACACACGTACTAGGTATTCACGTTCAACTTGGCGGCTTGGGTGCATTAAGCGGTTCGCCAGTTCACCATCCGTTGTGAAAAGTAGAAGACCAGAAGTGTTCGCATCCAGACGACCAACTGAAATCCAACGAGAGCCACGAATTTTTGGCAGACGATCAAAAACAGTACGACGACCTTCTGGATCGTGACGAGTACACAGTTCACCCTCAGGTTTGTAGTACGCAAGTACACGACAAATCACTTCTTCTTGAATCTTTGCAGAGACAATGTGACCATCGATACGAACTACGCTGCTCTCGTCTTCAAGTCTTTCACCAAGCTTAGCGACTACACCGTTCACGCTAACGCGACCAGATTTAATTAACGATTCAATCTCACGACGAGAACCGTGACCAGCACGTGCTAATACTTTTTGTAACTTTTCGCTCATTTATCTACCTATGTGTCGTCTTCACAGACGTCTAGACCAGGATTGGTCTGCATTTTGCTATTTACCCATTTCAGTGGGATTTTTCGGTCGGACATTATACGTAACTTTCTTAGTTAATGTAAGCTAAATCGGCGCCATTCTCCACACCAAAATTCACTTCAAAAATGACCGAAATATTTGTCCTATTCTGCAACTTTTTTACTACTTAATGCAGGCATTGATCAACGAGAATCCCACTAATATCGGTCTTCCTGAACCACTTTAACCACGCTGTACCTGATAAAATTGTCAGGGTTACAACAATAACCACTTGGGGTGTGTTTACTGTTCGTATTGCTAGAAAGCAACGAAGAATAAGCCGTCCCGGTTTGCTGCTAAGTAATACCAATCACCGCAGACAATGAGCGCTCATAGCAAAACAAGGTCGTGGGTAACAAGACAAAAATTGTCTTTAAGTCATTAGTTCACATCAAAAATAACACTAATGCTATCGTGTACTCTGACTCTCTAGGTTCGCTCTGCACTCTCGGCGATTGGCATAAATCAGACAAAAAGGAATAGAACAATGTCTATGCTAAATCTCGACCTAAATTGGATTTTTGGGACATCTCAAGATGACGATATGACAGGCACAAAAGGCTCTGAAACAACCGATATTTTCTTCGGCTTCTGTGGTGATGATAAGTTTGTAGGATACGGAGGTAATGATATTGTCTTCGGTGGCTGGGGAGATGATACCTTGCTTGGTGGCCGAGGTAACGACTTTGTTTCTGGCGGCTTTGGAAACGATTTCCTATCCGGAGGATTAGGAAACGACAAACTCTTTGGTGGCTGTGGCGACGACACAATTTTTGATTATTCAGGCAACAACTACTTGAGTGGTGGCTGGGGTAACGACACCCTCGTTGTTGGTGATGGTGAATCAGTACTGAGCGGTGGCTGTGGAGACGACACCTTCGTGCTTACAAACCGCCTGGCTATTGGTGTACCTGATCAGCCAGTATCTTCCAACGATATTGATGTCAAAGCCGACATTGTCGATTTTAATATTTTCCATGACAAACTTGTCTTTGATATGGGCCGAGACACTGATAACGATGGCATTCGAGATACGTTCTTGGATTCAGCGGATGATCTGACTTTATCTTACAATGAATGTGGCTGGGCAGTATTCTCAAGTGATGAATACAATGTTGAAGTGACACTAAACGGTGTGAGCTCTGCATACATCAACTATGCAGAACAAAATGGTATCGACATTTTCGATTTCGCTTAACCTCAATCAGTTAAGTTCAATGAGATATTCGATATGACAACTAAAATAGGAGGCGCGATGCCTCCTATTTTGTTTGACGGTGGTGTGCGTCTACTATTCGAATGGTGCAGGGTCACCAGATCCCAAACGAACCACAACAGGTTCACCTTCGCTAAAGTCAATTACAGTCGTAGGTTGTTCACCTAAGTAACCGCCATTAAGAATCACATCAACCGCATGTTCTAGTTTATCGCGAATATCCTCTGGATCAGATTCTGTTACGTCACTGCCAGGTAGAATCAACGACGTAGACATCATCGGCTCACCTAATGCTTCCAACAAGTCCAAGGCAATTTGATTGTCTGGAACACGGATACCGATGGTCTTACGTTTTGCATTCATCAAACGACGCGGCACCTCTTTTGTGCCTTTGAAGATGAAGGTGTAAGGACCTGGTGTGTTATTTTTCAGCAGTCGGAATGCAGAGTTATCCACTCGCGCATAGAGAGAGAGCTCCGACAAATCACGACACAGTAAAGTAAAGTTATGCTTATCATCCAGACGACGAATCTGACAGATTCGTTCCAGTGCCTGTTTGTTCTCCAACTGACAGCCAAGTGCATACCCTGAATCAGTAGGGTAAACCACAACGCCGCCGTTACGAATGATTGCTACTGCTTGATTAATCAAGCGAGCCTGTGGGTTTTCTGGGTGAACGTAAAAAAACTGGCTCATTGTAATTCCTCATTATCGAGCCTCTCGGCTCTATATTTTTATGGGTTCTCGACTTCGTATTACTGAGTATTATTCAACGAAGGATCTATTCCCCAATCTTTCCAAACTGGTTCGACGCCAGCAGGCAACCATAGGTTCCTTCCTAGCTCCATCCACGGTGATGGGTAGTGAAAATCACTGCCTTGAGAGGCTAATAGTTTGTATTGTATAGCATAATCAGCCAAGTTGCGCCTTTCTTGTTGCGCTTGCTGTGGCTGTGCAACTTCCATCGCATCACCACCCGCTTCGACAAACGCTGCTAGAAGACGCTTAATCCACTTCGCTGTCAACTTATATCTACCAGGATGCGCTAATACCGCCATTCCACCAGCCGCATGGATAGCATCAACCGCATCCTTCATCGAACACCAATTCGGTGGTACATAACCTGGGTTATTACGCGTTAGGTATTTTTTAAACACCATTTGCATGGTTTTTGCGTAACCATTATCTACCAACCATTTCGCGAAATGCGCTCTTGTCACTGGAGCATCACCGGCGATTTGTCTTACCTCTTCAAGCACACCTACTCGAGTTGCTTTTTGTAGTCGCTCTGCAATTAACTCAGATCGTGTTATGCGATGCTGCTTCTGTTGTTCTATGAGGGCAGATAATTGTTCATTTTCCGGATCGATATTCAGGCCGACAATATGAATGTCTTTGTTTTGCCAGACGGTCGATATCTCAATGCCATTGATGATTTTTATCGGCAAATTATTATCTTGAACGTATTGCTTAGCTAACGCCAAACCGTCAACCGTATCGTGATCAGTGATCGCCAAAACCTCGATATCAAAACTCAGCGCCCTTTCCACTAAATCTTTAGGTTCTAACCGACCGTCCGATGCAGTGGTGTGACTATGTAAATCAATTCTCATATTTTTATCGTTTTAATGCCGTTTTGGGGTTGACTTTTTACTCTCGCACTAGTTAACTAGTACACAAATACAAAGTACGTAATTTAAGGTTCACCATGTTACAAGAATTTAACCAAAACCAAAAAGCGAAAGTTACGGTTTGTCTTAATAAGGCAAACTCATCAGATCTTGCTTGGTGGCGCACTTGGACTAGTTCTTGGTGGGCAAACGTATACTTCTAGTTTATAGAACCAAACGTTGTAAAGCCCGCTACTTAAGCGGGCTTTTTTGTTTTGTTGCTCATTTCACATTCAACTGCCTAAACATTAATCGAATATAGCCAAGTCTAGATTGGGAGAACGTTTGCTTTATGCGACTATGTACGGCAGGAAGATTTAAACAGCTACAAGGAGGTCTTGTGAACAAGGCCATTGAAATTAAGAAACTTGGACAGCTTGAAGTGCTAACGGCTTCCGTCCCTTATACTCAAGACCCGACTCGCTTGTTCCACACACTATGTGAGAACAAAACTGACAGCCTATTGCTGGAATCTGCTGAGATCGATTCAAAGCAAAATTTAAAATCCCTGCTGATCGTAGATTCAGCGGTTCGCATTGTTTGCTTCGGCCATACCGTTAGCATGCACGCCTTGACCAATAACGGTAAAAACTTACTGTCTCACCTAAACCAGAACATCCGTGGTGACGTTGAGAGCAAGTTCGATGGCGAAACGCTAACTTTGCAGTTTAACCAGCCATGCGACACGTTAGATGAAGACTCTCGCCTACGTGAAGCCTCTTCTTTCGATGCGCTGCGTTTGGTTCAGCATAGTTTTGATATTTCACAGCAAGACAAACACGCAATTTTCCTTGGTGGTCTGTTTGCCTACGACTTAGTCGCAAACTTCGAGCCGCTTGGTAATGCAAAAGCAACAAATCAGTGTCCAGATTACGTTTTCTACGTAGCGGAAACACTACTTGTTGTCGACCATCAAACGGAATCTTGCCAGCTTCAAGCGACGTTGTTTGTTGATGGTTCAGAGAAAACCGCGTTAGAGACTCGTATTGCAGAAATCAGCGCTCAGTGTGCAGCGCCAAAACTACTGCCAAGCGCAAAACAAATCGCTGACGTAACGGTAGAACCTAGCGTATCTGATGCAGACTTCTGCCAAACTGTTCGCGACTTAAAAGAGTTCGTAGTGAAAGGCGATGTATTCCAAGTTGTACCATCTCGCCGATTCACTCTACCTTGCCCTTCTCCACTAGCGGCTTACAAAGAACTGAAACAAAGTAACCCAAGCCCTTACATGTTCTACATGCAAGATGAGCTGTTCACTCTGTTTGGCGCATCACCAGAAAGCGCGCTTAAGTACGAAACCGACACTAACCAAATTGAAATCTACCCAATCGCAGGCACACGTCGCCGTGGTAAGCGCCCTAACGGCGAGATTGATTTCGACCTAGATAGTCGCATCGAACTTGAACTGCGCACCGACATGAAAGAAAACGCAGAACACATGATGTTGGTTGACTTGGCACGTAACGACGTCGCTCGTATTGCTCAATCTGGTACTCGCCACGTAGCAGACCTTCTAAAAGTCGACCGCTACAGCCACGTAATGCACTTGGTGTCTCGTGTGGTTGGTCAACTGCGTGAAGACCTAGACGCGCTGCACGCATACCAAGCATGTATGAACATGGGTACGCTCACCGGCGCACCTAAGATTCGTGCCATGCAGTTGATTCGCGATGTAGAAGGCGCACGACGCGGTAGCTACGGCGGCGCTGTTGGCTACCTCACTGGTGAAGGCACACTCGACACCTGTATCGTGATTCGCTCAGCGTACGTTGAGAACGGCATTGCTCAAGTTCAAGCTGGTGCTGGCGTGGTGTTCGACTCTGATCCACAAGCGGAAGCAGACGAAACGCGCGGCAAAGCACAAGCGGTAATCTCTGCTATCCAAGCAGCGCATAATTCACAATAAGGAATAGGGTTCAGAGATGGCTAATATCATTTTTATCGACAACTTTGACTCGTTCACCTACAACCTTGTGGATCAATTCCGCTCGCTAGGTCACTCAGTCAAGATTTACCGAAACAACATCCCAGCAGAAACCATTGAACAAGCGGTAAATGAGCTTGAAAACCCAGTGGTTCTGCTATCACCAGGTCCTGGTGCACCGTCAGAGGCAGGCTCAATGCCAGAGCTTATCCAACGTATGAAAGGCAAAGTGCCGATGATCGGCATTTGTCTTGGTCACCAAGCGATTGTTGAAGCGTACGGCGGTACTGTTGCTGGCGCGGGCGAAATCATTCACGGTAAGGTCTCTATGATGGAGCACCAAAACCATGCGATTTACCAAAACCTACCATCACCACTTGCAATTGCACGTTACCACTCGCTGGTTGCGACCAAGGTTCCTGAGAGCCTAACCATCACAGCAGAAGTGGATGACTTGGTAATGTCTGTTGTACATGAAGAAGATAAAGTTTGCGGGTTCCAGTTCCACCCGGAATCTATTATGACGACCTACGGAGCAACACTGTTGGCCAATGCCATTGAATGGGCACTTGAAGAACAAACTTCAGCGAACCCACTCACTGCTTAATAAGCACTTGGCACATAAGAAATTTAGGAGAGGAAATATGGAAACAATCATCAACCCTATTATTACCAAACTGTACGAGCAAGAATCGCTTACTCAGGAAGAGAGCCAACAGCTATTCGACATCATTATCCGTGGTGAACTAGATCCAATTTTGATGGCATCAGCACTGACTGCACTAAAAATCAAAGGCGAAACGCCAGACGAAATTGCAGGCGCGGCCAAAGCACTGCTGGCAAACGCAAATCCATTCCCTCGCCCAGATTACGATTTCGCAGATATCGTAGGTACTGGCGGTGACGGTCACAACACCATCAACATTTCAACCACTGCGGCGTTTGTTGCTGCAGCATGTGGTCTAAAAGTAGCGAAACACGGTAACCGCAGCGTTTCCAGCAAATCGGGTTCTTCTGACCTTCTTGATTCATTTGGTATCAACCTAGCTATGAGCGCAGAAGATACGCGCAAAGCGGTAGACGATATCGGTGTTGCTTTCCTATTTGCACCTCAATACCACGGTGGTGTGCGCCATGCGATGCCAGTGCGTCAAACCATGAAAACACGCACCATCTTTAACATTCTTGGCCCACTGATTAACCCTGCTCGTCCTAACATCGAATTGATGGGCGTTTACAGTGAAGAACTGGTTCGTCCTATCGCAGAAACCATGCTACAAATGGGTATGAAGCGCGCAGCAGTAGTACACGGTAGTGGTTTGGATGAAGTGGCGATTCACGGTGAAACAACGGTTGCCGAAATCAAAGACGGTAAAATCACTGAGTACACGCTAACACCAGCAGACTTCGGTCTAGACGCGCACCCACTAGAAGCAATCAAAGGTGGCGATCCTGAAGAAAACAAAGCGATCATTACCAACATTCTGACGGGTAAAGGTACAGACGCACAATTGGGCGCAGTGGCAGTGAACGTTGCTCTGCTAATGCGTCTATTCGGCCACGAAGATTTAAAAGCCAACACGCAACAAGCGATTGAGGCAATGAATTCAGGCAAGGCGTACCATTTGGTACAACAACTTGCCGCACACGCTTAAGGAATTGAAGAAGATGACTGACTTCAACACTCAGCAAGCTGACAACCTGTCTGAACACGTTTCTAAAAAAGAAGCAGAAATGGCAGAAGTACTGGCGAAAATTGTCCGCGACAAATATCAGTGGGTAGCAGACCGTAAAGTTTCTCAACCGCTAAGCACATTTCAGTCTGATTTGCTGCCATCGGATCGCAGTTTCTACGATGCTCTGAGTGGCGAAAAGACGGCCTTCATCACCGAGTGTAAGAAGGCATCTCCTTCTAAAGGTTTGATTCGTGATCACTTCGACTTGGATTACATTGCATCAGTTTACAACAACCATGCTGACGCGATTTCGGTACTGACAGACGAAAAGTACTTCCAAGGCAACTTTGACTTCCTTCCTCAAGTGCGCGGTCAAGTCAAACAACCGGTTCTGTGCAAAGACTTCATGGTAGATACCTACCAAGTTTACCTAGCACGTCATTACAGTGCTGATGCCGTGCTACTGATGCTTTCTGTCCTAAATGACGAAGAGTACAAAGCGCTAGAAGAAGCAGCACACAGCCTGAACATGGGTATCCTGACCGAAGTCAGCAACGAAGAAGAGCTTCATCGTGCTGTTAAGCTAGGCGCACGCGTTATCGGCATCAATAACCGTAACCTTCGCGACCTAAGTACTGATTTGAATCGTACGAAAGAACTGGCACCGACAATTCGGGAACTGGCTCCTAATGCAACAGTAATCTCAGAATCTGGCATTTATACACATCAACAAGTTCGTGATTTAGCGGAATACGCAGACGGCTTCTTGATTGGTAGTTCACTGATGGCGGAAGACAACCTAGAACTTGCTGTACGTAAAGTGACGTTAGGCGAAAACAAAGTGTGTGGCTTAACGCATCCAGATGACGCAGCAAAAGCGTATCAATCTGGCGCAGTATTTGGTGGCCTGATTTTTGTCGAGAAGTCGAAGCGTGCGGTTGACCTTGAAGGTGCTCGCTTAACCATGAGCGGTGCTCCACTGAACTATGTCGGCGTTTTCCAAAATCACGACATCGATTTTGTTGCTTCTTTCGTCACCTCTTTGGGTTTAAAAGCGGTGCAACTGCACGGTCAAGAAGACCAAGCTTACGTAAACCAACTCAAAGCCGAACTGCCAGCAACGGTAGAAATTTGGAAAGCTTACGGCGTGACTGATGCCAAGCCAGAACTGCTAGCAGACAACATTGATCGCCATTTATTAGATGCGCAAGTTGGCACTCAAACTGGCGGAACTGGTCAAGTGTTCGACTGGTCACTGATCGGCGACCCAAGTCAAATTATGCTAGCGGGCGGACTGTCGCCAGAAAATGCTCAACAAGCAGCGACACTCGGTTGCTTGGGATTAGATTTAAACTCTGGTGTAGAAAGCGCACCAGGCAAAAAAGATTCACAGAAGTTGCTCGCGGCATTCACCGCTATTCGCAGCTACTAAAGCTGGATATCAGCTAAAAAATTTAAAGCTATTCGTAGCGAAAAATACGAGAAGGAATATAACGATGGCAAAACTGAATGCCTACTTTGGCGAATACGGCGGTCAGTACGTTCCGCAAATTCTAGTTCCAGCACTGGAGCAACTAGAGCAAGCGTTTATCGACGCGCAAGAAGATCCAGAATTCCGCAGTGAGTTCATGACCCTTCTTCAAGAGTACGCGGGCCGCCCAACGGCTTTGACTCTAACTCGTAACCTAACCAAAGGTACGAAAACCAAATTGTACCTAAAACGTGAAGACCTGCTTCACGGTGGTGCGCACAAGACCAACCAAGTGTTAGGTCAAGCGCTACTTGCGAAACGCATGGGCAAAAACGAAATCATCGCTGAAACTGGCGCAGGCCAACACGGTGTTGCAACCGCACTAGCATGTGCACTGCTTGGCCTTAAGTGCCGGGTTTACATGGGTGCAAAAGACGTTGAGCGTCAAAGTCCGAACGTGTTCCGTATGAAGCTAATGGGTGCAGAAGTCATTCCTGTCCACTCGGGTTCAGCAACGCTTAAAGACGCATGTAACGAAGCGCTACGCGACTGGTCTGCAACTTATGAAGACGCGCACTACCTACTAGGTACAGCGGCAGGTCCTCACCCATTCCCAACCATCGTGCGTGACTTCCAACGCATGATTGGTGAAGAAACGAAGAATCAGATTTTGGCACGTGAAGGTCGTCTTCCTGATGCGGTTATCGCATGTGTGGGCGGTGGTTCAAACGCTATCGGCATGTTTGCTGACTTCATCGAAGAAGAAAGTGTTCGCCTAATTGGTGTTGAACCAGCAGGTAAAGGTATCGATACTGACCAGCACGGTGCACCACTTAAGCATGGTAAAACAGGCATCTTCTTCGGTATGAAAGCGCCATTGATGCAAGATCCAAACGGTCAAGTAGAAGAGTCTTACTCGGTATCTGCTGGCCTTGATTTCCCTTCAGTTGGCCCACAACACGCACACCTAAACGCAATTGGCCGTGCTGAATACGACAACGTGACAGACGATGAAGCGCTAGAAGCATTCCAAGAGATTGCACGTCACGAAGGTATCATCCCTGCTCTTGAATCTTCTCACGCCGTGGCACACGCACTAAGTATGGCACGTGAGAATCCAGAAAAAGAGCAATTGTTGGTTGTTAACCTATCAGGTCGTGGTGATAAAGATATCTTCACTGTACATGCCATCCTAGAAGAAAAAGGAGCAATCTAATGAGCCGTTATGAGAAGATGTTTGCGCGCCTAAACGAAAAGAGCCAAGGCGCATTTGTACCGTTCGTAACGGTTTGCGATCCAAACGCAGAGCAATCTTACAAAATCATGGAAACACTGGTTGAGTCTGGCGCAGATGCCCTTGAACTTGGTATTCCATTCTCAGATCCACTAGCCGATGGCCCAACCATCCAAGGCGCTAACATTCGCGCGTTAGAGTCAGGTGCAACACCAGATATCTGCTTCGAGCAAATCGGTAAGATCCGAGCTAAGTACCCAGAGTTGCCTATTGGTCTTCTGATGTACGCGAACCTTGTTTACTCTCGTGGTATCGAGAACTTCTATGAGCGTTGTGCAAAAGCAGGCATCGATTCTGTTTTGATTGCAGATGTGCCAACTAATGAAAGTGCCGAATTTGTTGCTGCTGCAGAAAAGTTTGGTATTCACCCAATCTTCATCGCACCACCAACGGCAAGTGATGAAACACTGAAGCAAGTATCAGAGTTGGGTGGCGGATACACTTACCTACTCTCTCGTGCAGGTGTTACTGGCTCAGAAACCAAAGCAAACATGCCTGTAGGTCATATGCTCGATAGACTGAACCAATTTGATGCACCACCAGCGCTACTTGGTTTTGGCATCTCTGAGCCAGCACAGGTGAAACAAGCACTAGAATCTGGCGCCGCTGGTGCAATTTCTGGTTCAGCCGTGGTCAAAATCATTGAAGCGAACGTTGAGCAGCCACAAATTATGCTCGACAAGCTAGGTGAATTCGTTTCTGCAATGAAAGCTGCCACTCAAAAATAATTTCAGTTTGATATGACACAACAACGCCCGCTTAACATTATGTTTAGTGGGCGTTTTCTTACTATCGCGTTTATACCACGTCATTTTTTGTTCAACGCCCGCACTTTCCAAATCTATCTCAAGCAGAGCACTCCAAGAGTGTTAAGCTTGGGTAACTTAACTAACTCAATAAAGCAATGTGCAGTAAGGTTGCTACATGGAAGAAGTCAAAACACTGCTAGCCAAATGTCCTGTACTATCAGGGCTGCCAGATAAAGGGCTTAGTGAAGCAGCGCAAATGACTAAGGTTCGCTGCTTCGACGAAAAAGCACTGATTTGCAATAAAGGTGCGCTTCAATCTTCTCTTATGGTCATAGCTCAAGGTGCAGTGAGAGTGAACTCAATTAGTTCAAAAGGCAAAGAAGTCACACTGATGATTTTCGAAGCTGGTGGCTGGTTTGGAGACAATGTTTTTTCTCCCGGTATGCCTCGTATTTTTGGTGCGACCGCGCATTCGGACGTGACTGTAATGGAGCTTCCTGGAGATAAATTTCGCCAATTACTCGCCAAATACCCTCAAAGTTACCCCACTATACTAGACTTACTTAGCCGCCGCTTGTGGTCTGCTATTTCTGTTATCGAAGATGACGCGATTAGAGGAATTGAAGAACGAGTCGCCAAAAGGTTGCTGCTACTTGCTGAATACCAACTTAATCAAGCGATCGATACTCGACCATGCGTTGTCAGGGTAACAAGAGAACATATCGCTAACATGATGGGGCTAACTCGTCAGAGCGTACACAAGATACTAAAACGACTAGAAAGTATCGGGATGCTAGAGCTAAACTATGGCTCAGTAACCATTACCAATCCGAAACGCTTAGAAGAATACTTTAAAGAACTCGAGCAATAGATCCATTCAACAAACGCTAAGTATTGTCTAACGATAGCTAAAAAACTTATGCATCTAATTGGTCAAGAGCACAACACCATTTGCGCTTAGGCAAGTGGCGCTGTGACACAAAAACCATTGAATTGACTAAGCTATATTCAATTCAGATTTCAACTCACGTTTCAAAATCTTTCCTGTCGCACTCATCGGGAGGTGTTCACGAATTTCGACATAACGAGGATATTTAAACGAGGCTAATTGCTCTTTACCCCACTTTTGTAATGAATCGGCGTCAATATATTCTTTTGGTTTAAGTACAACGTAAGCTTTTATCTCTTCGCCATACTCTTCATTTGGAATCCCTATCACCGCTACCATTGAAACTGCAGGATGAGTCATGAAAACTTCTTCAATTTCTCTGGGATAAACATTAAATCCACCTCGAATGATCAGATCTTTCATTCTATCGACAATAAATAAATTACCTGAACTGTCAAAGCGGCCCACATCACCAGTATGGAACCAACCATTTTGTAGCGCAGATTCAGTAACTTCTGGGCGGTCAAGATATCCCTTCATAACATTATGACCACGCACAACAATCTCACCTTCTTCGCCTATCGGTAGTGCATTACCTTCAATATCGATAACTTTTACTTCGACACCTTGAACCGGTTGACCTACCGAGCCTGGTATGCGCTCCTGATCCAAATGATTAAAACATGCAATAGGACTTGTCTCCGACAACCCGTATCCTTCTAAGATCGGCACATTAAATGTTTCTTCAAAGGTTCGAAAGATTTCGGTTGGCAATGACGCACCACCGCTTACTGCAACACGCAATGACGAGGTATCAAATTGATGCTGCACATGAAGCAGACCGATGTACATCGTTGGCACACCAGCAAATATCGTCACCCTATGTTTTTCCACCAGCTCAAGAACATGTTTAGGCTCAAACCTAGGCACTAACACCAATGTTGCCCCGCCCAAAACACTAGCATTTAAGTGGACGGTTTGACCAAATGTATGAAATAAAGGCAAAGTTACTAAGTGAATATCATCGGCCTGGCTGCCCATAATATTTTGTGCCACCAGAGCGTTCATTATAATGTTCTGCTGGGTCAACTCAGCGCCTTTTGGTAAGCCTGTCGTCCCTGATGTATACAAAATCACACAAGTATCATCCGCATTACGCGGTATATAATCCGGCAACGGTTGGACATCGGCTATAAACGCATTGAGAGTTATTACACCATTCCAATAGCTTTCATCTTGAGATTGAGTCAGTACGACTATGCCTTCGCATGTATCGACTTGTTCAAAGGCTTTGACGCCCTCTTTTGCCATTGGCAGTTCTTTCGTTCCTTCAAAGCAGAAATAAAACTTCGCTTTTGAATCTTCTAAGTGATACTTAATTTCTCGCGCTTTCAAAAGCACATTTAATGGGACTGCAACCGCGCCGGCTTTTTGTATTGCATAATAAACAAACGCGAAAAAAGGAATGTTTGGGCATGAAATCGCAACGCGGTCACCTGGCTTTACGCCTTTATTGATTAAAGACGCTGCGATCTTGCCGGCGATCGCATCAAATTGAGCATAATTTATCTTTTCAGCGCCACATATCAACGCCGTTTTATCTGGTTTACTCGCAGCATTTCTTTGTAACGCAGCAGCAAGATTCATCATAGTATCTTTACCTCTTACTTGTCTTTCTCGTCTAATCAGCTCAGGAGCATTAACTAAGCAAGTTATCTCTAACACTGGATCGTCAGCATTTGAGTCTCACCAGTCATTACAATTTAACATTATGTTTACAATGCAATCAGGACTAAGAATGTAAAGCAATTAACATTTCAGAAGGCAAATTAATAAAAGTGTGAGCTTGAAAGAGATGAATTGTTATAAATATCAACCCAAGTCACTAAAAACTCTGACTGCAATAGCAAATACAAAAGCGGTTAAAATTAACAAAAAGAAAACAAATAAAGAAAAATAAACTTGAACAATCCCAAGCGTAACACTTATAAGAAAAATCAATGGCAAACGTTTGCTATTGAACAAAACTTTATCGTTCGTCAACAAAATATCGATTAATCCATCAATAATACCTTGCTGCATATTGCCAATTGTAAACGATAAGTGTAAAAAGCAAGGCGAGATAATTATCCGTAAATCCATTTATGGTTAGTGGGTAATTTTAGGATTTTACATTTTATTAGCACAGAGGTTATGGAAGTGTTAAAAGAAAAGAGTTTGCTAAACAACATTGGCGTACAAGTCGTAATCGCCATGATCGTGGGCACAGCCGTTGGTGCCATGATGGGTCATGATGCGACGGTGTTCGCTCCTTTAGGTGCTATCTTTATCAACTTAATCAAAATGTTGGTTATTCCTTTGGTCGCTGTAGCCTTGATTTCTGGCGCCGCTGGTCTTGGGAACAGCCAGTCAGCAGGTAAAGTTGGCATCGTCACTCTAGGTTATTTTGGTTTAACATCCGCCCTAGCCGTTGCGCTTGCACTATTTATGGGTGAAGTATTCCAACCAGGCATGGGTATCGACGTCTCTGGCGTTGAAGGCATGTTCTCAGCAGAATACGCTTCAAAAGGTGAACTACCTACTTTCTGGGCAACCATCACTGGTATGATCCCAACCAACGTTTTCCAATCACTAAATGAAGCAAACATCCTACAGATCCTCGTTTTCTGTATGTTCTTTGGTATTGCGATTTCTAAGCAAGCAAAAGAACGTCGTGAACCAATCATCAATGGTGTTAACTGCATCGTTGACGCAATGGTTTGGATGATCAACAAAGTAATGATCATTGCACCTATCGGTGTATTTGGTCTGATGGCAGAAGCCGTCGGTACGTTCGGTTTTGGTGCGCTAATGGTGGTGTTTAAACTGTTCGTTGTTTACGTTGCCGCCATCCTAATCTTCGGTTTCGTTGTTTACCCAGCAATGGTGCATGTTTTAACGAAGACATCTGCGAAGAAATTCCTGTCTTCAATGAAGAAACCGCAAGCAGTTGCGCTTTCAACAGCGTCTTCTATGGCAACACTGCCTGTCACAATGGACACCTGTGAAAAAGAGCTGGGCGTAAAAAATTCAACTGCATCATTTGTTCTGCCTCTAGGCGCAACGATCAACATGTCAGGTAATGCGATTTACTATGGCTTGGTTGCTATCTTCTTTGCTCAACTGTTCAATATCGATCTAGGCATGGGCGCTTACATTGCAATTATCGTAACGTCTACATTGGGTGCGGTTGGTCAAGCGGGTGTTCCTGGCCCTTCTTTCCTAGTGGTTGCCGTGCTTCTTGCCGCTGGTATTCCAATTGAAGGTCTACCGCTGCTATTCGCTCTTGACCGTATTTTCGATATGATTCGTACAGCACTGAACATCACAGGTGATGCTGCATGTGCAGTTATCGTTGATGCGCTAATTGAAGAAGAAACGGCAGAAGCTGAGCTAAAAAAGCAAGAAGCCTAACCCTTTCTTGAATAGACCAAAAACCGCTCATTATGAGCGGTTTTTTTGTCTTTTCTTGCATTACGTAACTATACAAATAGAAACCGATGGCATAAATTTTTCAAAATGATATAAACCATTACAAAATATAACAAAACGTTAGAGCTAGGTTATATCATGAGTCTTGAGCAATCTTTGGAATATCTCACCAAAACAAATTTGCCGATCGAATCAAAGCAGCAGGCACTGGTTGACTCAGTTATTCTTACCCTAACGAAACAAAAACGAGATGCTCTTTTTCAACAGGTTGCTCTGTATCGAATAAAACTGCTTAAATCTCTCTTTCCTAAACACGCATCAAAAAGTCTTTCTGCACTATTTGAGTTAATGGATTATCGAGATTTAGTGCAACAGTATCCGACAGGTTTCTCCGAAGAGATTCGTTTACTTGAACAACTTGCCGCAGATTGTTACCCGCATTGGATGGTTTTCTGGTGTCAATGCGAGATCGAAGCAATCAAGCAAAAATATCCTTCAAACGAAGCTGCGATTCCTACTCCGCTTCCGTTTGACGACCACAGCTATACTAGCGTGTTAATTGAAGATATCGCAGATTGCGATCTTGAGGTAATGCTGCCAAATCATGCAGCGTTAATGCCGATTTCCGAAGCGGTCACACTGAGTAATCTTGAGCTTTTCGTCCAAACTGAACAATGGTTTGAAATCTTGCCTCTTTTATCACTCTCGCAAAAAGGGCAGCACTTTGCGCTCTTGTTCAAATCGTCATCTTCACCAATCATGGTCTCCTCCGCTTTAGTGCAAAGCTGGCATCAACGAAATAACTGGCTCAGTTACTCACCACAGTTTAGTAACGAACAATGGCAGTTTTGCTTTCCTAATCATGGGTACAGTGTTCTCAATCAACTGGGTATTTTGGAGTGTCGTGCTCTAACTCATGAGCACACTCTTATTGAGTTTGATGCTCAGTTTCAATCTCGTGTAAAGAACACTGAAGCGGTTTGCGAAGTGCTGCGCCTTACGGTGGAAGGCAACATCCAACAAAAGCTGTATTTTTTGTATCTGGCGCAAAAAACTATGATGAGCGAGCTCTATAAAGCAGGCTATAAGCTCGGCTTTACCATTATTGAGCAAGTATTTATGTTAAATTTCTATCAATCTATTGATTTAAGTGCCTACTTTCACTCAGGATACCGCGACATTAACGGTGACGGTACCAAGACATACCGCGGTTTCTGGAATTTAGGTATGATGGTTGAAGCATTTCAAGACATACAATTTCGCGACTACAAACATTGCGTACGAACAAAAAGAATGGATAAAAAGGTGAATGAGCATGCTTGATGTTCATTTGCACGGTCTCTTTTACCCAAAAGCAATGGCATTGTACGCGACTGTACTAATAGTATTCGCTTGGCTACTGTATTACTGCTATCGCCTAAAACAGAAGAGTGAATCAATCTTAGGCTCGCATCACGCGCCTTACATCGCTTATTCCAGCTGTATCATTGTTTGGATAAGCAGCAACGCCTATTTCCATACCGATTTATTGCCAGAATTAGGCTCTGTTGGTGGCATTTTTATGGCTAAGTTAGCGAACTTAGCGTCTTTTTTCGCCTTTGCGTTTGCATTCTATTTTTCTTGCCAGTTAACCGCAGATGTTAAAAAAACAGCGGTCAAAGTCTGGCAAAAAGTCGTCTTTGTCGCACTAGCAACGTATTCACTGTACATCAACTTAGTGCCGAATCTTACTGTCGAAAATGTCACCATTAGTGGTCCAAGCCAGTTCGTCATTGAATTTGGCCCACATACCTCATATTTTTTCATTAGTTTGCTAGCTTTCGTGGTACTAACGCTGCTTAACTTGATTGCCATGCGCGCGAACAGCAGCAAGCTCACGCTAGCAAAAAGCAACTATATGATCGCTGGCATTTTGGTATTCATGTTATCTACGGCAGTGATACACCTTGGAATGACGTATTTCCTTGGCGACTTCTCCCTAACTTGGTTACCACCAGCACTTTCAATCAGCGAAATGTTGTTTGTGGGCTATGCCCTACTTACCTCTCGCTTCTACAGCGCTAAATATCTCACGTACTTAACGGTAAGCGCGCTCTTAGTCTGCGCCATTTTTGTTCTGCCGCTAGGGGCGATATTTATTCCTATCTCTGAAGATAACCAATGGCTTGTTGCGGTACCTTTATGCGCGCTTATCGGTATCACTTGGCACTTGCTTTTTAAGCGAGTCAGTCGTTTCGCTTCGTATTTTATTTATGGGAAACGACACACTCCCGTTCAGCAAATCCTTGGGTTAGAGGAAGAGTTTAAACGCTCAATAGATGATGCTATGCGTCAGTTGGCATCGTTACTTAACATACCAAACAACAAGCTACAGCTAGTCACTAGCAATTACACAGAAACGTTTTACGAAGAGTACCTGCCGTCAAGCAAGTCAGTTCTCGTGCTTGATGAGTTGTCTGAAGAAATTGATTATGCCTCCTCTTCTAAAGGGTCGATGAGAAAGCTCTACGAGCGCATGCGCTCAAGCAATACTGCGCTCGTTATGCCTCTCTTCGGTCGTGGAAAATCTGTTACTCACTTGCTGATTTCTTCACATAAAATAGATAATAAGCTGTTTTCTAATGAAGAAATCTCAGCTCTGCAAACGTTATTAGTTCGCATCCAGAGCACCATTGAAGCCGATAGAAAGGTACGCCAAAGCCGTGCGCTGGCTAACTCCATTGCACATGAAATGCGTAACCCTCTCGCTCAAGTACAATTACAATTTGAAGCTTTAAAACAGCATATAGAGTCAAACGCCTCACTGGATACGCTAAAAAGAGAAATTGATAAAGGTGAAGCCGCTATACAACGCGGTCGACAACTTATCGATATTATTTTACGAGAAGTTAGCGACAGTTCACCAGAGCATGAGCCTTTAGCTCTCACTTCCATACATAAAGCCATCGACCAAGCAGTAAGCCGTTATGGTTTTGAAAACGATCAAATAATAGAGAGAATTAACCTGCCACAGGCACACGATTTTGTCGCGAAGTTAAATGAGACCCTGTTTAACTTTGTCATTTTCAATTTGATTCGTAACGCTATCTACTATTTTGATTCTTATCCCGACAGTCAAATTGAGATTCGTACCCAGACGGGGGCTTACGAAAACATTCTGATCTTCCGAGATAGTGGGCCAGGTATAGATCGCAGTATCTTACACAAGATATTTGATGACTTTTTCTCGTATCAAAAAAGCGGAGGCAGTGGCTTAGGTTTGGGCTATTGCCAACGTGTTATGCGCTCCTTCGGAGGACGAATAGAGTGCCAGTCTGAATTGAACGAGTTCACAGAATTCTACTTGTATTTCCCAGTCGTACCAAACGCACCAAAACCAGAGACATTAAGAGCACCGGACTTTGATAGCTGGAAAGCAACTGCATCACATTCTGAAAATCATTCAGCTCAACACGTACAAGTATGTAAAGATGCACCAACAGTGCTCATTGTAGATGACAAAGAGGTGCAACGCACCTTGGTACAGATGTATTTAAAAAGATTGGGAGTCAACAGCTTACAAGCAAATAATGGAGCCTCTGCGGTAGAACTATTCCACTCTCACAAGATTGATCTCGTTCTTATGGATGTCCAAATGCCGGTAATGAATGGATTTGACGCAAGCCAACGGATTAAGCAAATCACATCCTCCGTTCCAATCATTGCCTTATCTGGTGAGTCTGGAGCTAGAGAGTTGGAGCTAATTTCGACACTCATGGATGACAGGCTCGAAAAGCCCACCACGTTAAATGCACTTCAAGTCGTCATCCAAAGATGGCTACAGAACGAGAATTTTGCACCTTCCAACACTTTTTAATTTGCAAATATAGAATTGGCACTAGATGTGCATTATTGGGGTAAATCGAATTATCCAGAAGGTCAAGCAGGCTGCAAATGAGTAGCGTATGAGCTTGATAAGGAGATCGCCATGTTACTTCATCGACATACATACTACGGCTTGATTCATCATGGAATCAAAACACTGTTACTTGATCGCTTAGGCCACTATACAGAAGAAGAGTATCATCAATATCTGAGCCTGATGACTGGTAAATCCACTTGCTTCACGATGTCTCTCGAAGAGCTAGAAGCAACGGTCGATAACTTACTACGGGAAGGCTATTTAGAAGATGTAAAAACGCTTATTTCCCAATATCAACGTGTTGCTTAAGGTTTAAAACTCTCAACTTTATTGCCGCTTCACGCGGCAATTTTTATTCTTTCCATTTGCTGTTTCGACGTGGAAGAAGCTTGCGGGCTGTACGATATACTAAGCGTTACTATTCTTACCTTAACTTCCCCAGTATTCACATCTTGTCAGATTCCGTTAGACTGTCTTCAATTCAACAATTAGGTAGATTTTGCCATCATGAAGCAGATCCTAGACTTTATACCACTCATCGTTTTCTTCGCTTTATACAAGCTGTACGACATCTATGTGGCGACAGGTGCACTGATCGCAGCAACAGGCATTCAGCTTGTCGTCACCTATGCGCTGTATAAGAAAGTCGAAAAGATGCAGCTAATAACATTTGTTATCGTCACTATCTTCGGCGGCATGACCCTTTTCTTCCACGACGACAATTTTATAAAGTGGAAAGTCACCATCATTTACGCGATTCTGGCGATTGGCTTAACAGTGAGCCACGCATTGGGAAAATCAGCCATCAAAGGTATGCTAGGCAAGGAAATTACGTTACCTGACGCTGTTTGGGCAAAGATTAACTGGGCTTGGGTTGGCTTCTTCTCATTCTTCGCTGGCCTAAACATTTATATTGCTTACGAATTGCCGTTGGATGTTTGGGTTAACTTCAAAGTATTTGGAATGTTGATCGCGACATTTGCCTACATGTTTGCGACTGGCTTTTACATTTATAAACACATGCCAAAAGAACAAAAAAATAACTCATCCGATGTGTCCACTGATGATTAAAAACTCAGTTTTGCTATAATCCGCGACTTCACAGCGGCCTTCGGGTCGCTGTTTTGCTCCATGTATCAGTAAACCGCTCAAACAACGTACCGTTTTCAGACCATTCTTGCTGCTGTAAACCAACTTTCTCTGGTCCGGTATCTGCGGTTTTTTAAGGACCTTTGGTTCTAGGTATTTACTATGTTGGCGCTTAGTTTGAGCGCCTTTAAGATTTAGGATGTCACAATGAGTCAAGAAATTAGCTCTCCGAAAGGTCAAATGCTGCTTCGTACCCTTGCAATGCCTGCAGATACAAACGCCAATGGCGATATTTTTGGCGGTTGGATAATGTCTCAGCTCGACTTAGCGGGCGCGATTCTGGCAAAAGAGATCTCTTGTGGTCGCGTTGTCACCGTTTCGGTATCAAGCATTACGTTCAAAAAACCTGTTGGTGTGGGCGATGTCGTATGCTGCTACGGCGAATGCACTAAGATCGGCCGCACATCCATGAGTGTCGATTTGGAAGTATGGGTCAAACCCGTCAAAGCTCACGGTGTTGGCGAACGCTTCATGGTTTGTGATGCGACCTTCAACTACGTAGCCATTGACAGTGAAGGTAAACCACGTCCGGTTCAGAATTAGTCAACCTACAACGCTAACAGTTAGAAAGGATCTCACATTTTCTGTTGTTCACTTGTGAGAGACACAAAAAAGGCGTTAAATTAACACTTTACCCTACCAATTAAGGAACTATGCTATGTGGTATGTCATCTTTTCACAGGACGTTGAGAACTCGTTGGAAAAACGCATGAGCGTTCGCCCACAACACTTGGATCGCTTACAAAAGCTACAAGACGAAGGCCGCCTTCTTACAGCTGGTCCGATGCCTGCGATAGATTCTGACAATCCTGGTGAAGCTGGATTTACGGGCTCAACTGTCATCGCTGAATTCGCCTCTCTAGAGGATGCTAAAGCGTGGGCAGAAGCCGATCCTTATGTAGCGGCTGGTGTTTACGATCATGTAATCGTGAAACCGTTCAAAAAAGTGTTTTAATTTATGAAAAAATTACTGTGTCTTTTCTTGGTATTTGGTGCTCTGGCTGGCTGTTCATCAACCGATGATAATCAGCGCCAACTTGAGCTTATGGCATCAAACCGAGCAGGAGTCTTGTCTGCGGGCCTCCCTTTAGAGTACGGTCCACTGCAAATAATGCGTGTCTCATCCAACAAAAATGTTGTAGAGATGATGATGATTTATAACGATGGCGCACTCGGTGCAAAGCCGTTAAATCAAGTACTGAATACCAGTATCTATACCTACTGCAGCAACCCAGAAGTTCGCAAGCAAATTGATATGGGCTTGATGTATCGTATTAAGGTACGTAATTCTCGCGGTCAGTTGATGGCAGATGAGTTGGTTTCCGCACAAACTTGTACTCAGGTGAAGTAGCTACAGTAATTTTTGTTGCTTTCGGCATGAGACGATGATTCGCTATTATTGGATAATCTGAAAACGAAAGTTAACAATTAAGAATAGAAAAACGGAGACCACAGTCTCCGTTTTTATTTGCTGCAACGATGTATTACGCCAGCTCAGCACGGAGCTTCTTCGCCGCTGAAACCAGATTCGCCAATGCCGCTTCTGTCTCCTTCCAGTTTCGTGTTTTCAGACCACAATCTGGGTTTACCCACAAACGTTGAGCCGGAATTTTTTCTGCCGCTTTCTTGATTAAACCTTCAATCCATTCTTCCGTAGGAATGTTTGGTGAGTGAATGTCATAAACACCAGGGCCAATTTCGTTCGGGTAATTGAACTCTTCAAATGCTTTCAGCAGCTCCATATTTGAGCGAGATGTTTCAATGGTAATGACGTCCGCATCGAGTGCCGCAACCGAATCAATGATTTCATTGAACTCGCTGTAACACATATGAGTGTGAATCTGAGTTTCTGGTTTTGCACTTGCCGCAGAGACCTTAAACGCATTTACGGCCCATTCTAAGTACGCTTTGTGATCGCGTTTTTTGAGTGGTAAACCTTCTCGAATGGCTGGCTCGTCAATTTGAATGATATTGATGCCTGCATCTTGCAGGTCAGACACCTCATCACGTAGTGCCAAAGCAAGTTGCTGCGCAATTTCTTGACGTGTGATGTCTTCACGTGGGAACGTCCAACATAAAATCGTTACTGGTCCAGTCAACATGCCTTTCATCTGTTTGCTGGTTAGCGATTGTGCGTACGTCGACCATTCAACTGTGATCGGTTTTTCACGTTCAATGTCAGCAACTACAATGGCAGGTTTCACACAGCGAGAACCATAACTCTGTACCCAACCAAATTTGGTCGTTTGAAAACCCGCCAAGTTCTCAGCGAAGTATTCCACCATGTCGTTACGCTCTGCTTCACCATGAACTAGCACATCTAGGTCGAGCGCCTCTTGACGTTTTACTGCGTCAGCAATATGTCCTTTAAGTGCTTGGATATATTCAGACTCAGATAATTGACCTGTACGATAAGCGCTGCGCTGCACCCGGATTTCACCCGTTTGAGGAAAAGAGCCGATTGTCGTGGTTGGCAACAAAGGCAAGCCCAATACTTCAGCTTGATGCGCAGCACGCTCCGCGTAAGGTGCGCTGCGCTCGGCAAGTGACGCAGTAATACTGTTTAAACGTGCTTGAACTTGTGGCTTATTCACATGCGTTGCCGTTTTACGTGCTTTGATTGGCTGGCTGTAGGTATCACAAGCGAGAATCGCATCTTGATCACCATCGAGTGCGCGGCCAAGCAAGGCGACTTCTGTTACTTTTTGTTTTGCGAACGCAAACCAGCTTTTCACTTCCTCACTGAGTTCTGTTTCCTGTTCCAGATCAACCGGGCTATGTAGCAAAGAGCATGAACTGGCAACCCAAAGTTTGTCGCCCAGTTTCTCTTTGACTGGCTGTAGACGCTCGAGTTGGGCACTTAAATCTGAACGCCACACGTTACGACCATTCACAACGCCAGCAGAAAGCACCCACCCCTCCGGTAACTTGGCAACCACATCGTCAAGCTGCTTAGGGACGGTAGATAAATCGATATGCAAACCATCTACCGGTAGCTCTACAATTTTGTCTAGCGTATCGCTTACGGAGTCAAAGTACGTCGTTAGCAGCACTTTTACATCGCTTCGAATCACTTGGTAGGCTAGCTTAAACGAATCAGCCCATTTGCTTTCTAGCTCCAGTGACAAAATTGGCTCATCAATCTGAACCCACTCAACACCTTGACTTGCGAGCTTTGCCAAAATAGCTTGGTAAGCAGTAAGTAAGCGTGGTAGCAGGGTTAAGCGGTCAAACCCTTCTTCGACCTCTTTGCCCAAGTAAAGGTAACTGACTGGACCAAGCAAAACAGGCTTCACTTGGTGGCCAGCTTGAAGCGCTTCGTTGACTTCTTCAAACAGTTGCGGCCAGCTCACTTCAAACGTATCGTCCTTGCTGAATTCAGGGACAATGTAATGGTAGTTTGTGTTGAACCATTTGGTCATATCCGATGCCGCAGCGCCCGCACAGCTGCAACCCGCCTGAGATTGACCGCGACCCACTTTGAACAACGTATCCAGGTTAGGGAAACCATCAGCGTGACGCTTTGGCACATGACCCAATAGCAACGTGGTCGTCAGTACATGATCGTACCAAGCGAAGTCGCCAGCGGTGGCAAAACTCAGACCAGCATCCGTTTGTGTTTGCCAGTTTTTGGCGCGTAGATCTGCCCCAACCTTTTTAAGCTCAGCTTGATCAATTTCTCCTCGCCAGTATTTCTCCTGAGCGAATTTTAATTCTCTTTTTTCACCAATGCGTGGATAACCTAGTATGTGAGTCGTTGTCGCCATGTCCCTATTCCTTTCTCAATTTTGTTCAATTTGTTTGGATCAGAGCATCTTTCGGTAAAGAATAAGATGTCTGGATGGCTAAACTATCGCTCTCATCTGATATTAGAACAACGTCCATTTATTCAACTTGTTTATTAAAAAAATTCATCATGAAGCGACATGATTCGCAAATAAAAACAACAAATAGACGTCTAGACGTTTACATATCCATTTTTTGTCGTTAAGTTATTTACACGATTGCTATTCTGTTCATAGCGAGCAACAAAGGATGAAAGGAATTCATGATAGAGCTAAAACATTTGCGGACACTCACTTCGCTTCGAGACACTGGCTCTCTAACGGCGACAGCGACCGCTTTGCATCTCACTCAGTCGGCACTGTCTCATCAGATCAAAGATTTGGAGGCGCGAATTGGAGGGCAACTGTTCCTGAGAAAGACTCGTCCGGTGAAGTTCACTTCAGAGGGAGAAATCCTATTGCGTCTTGCAGAAGATATCCTTCCGAAACTCGCAAGAGCAGAAAATGATTTAGCGAGCTTGAAAGAGGACGTCAATGGCCGATTACATATGGCCATTGAATGTCACTCTTGCTTCCAATGGCTAATGCCTGCACTTAGGGAGTACCAACTTGCTTGGCCTAGCGTAACATTGGACTTTTCCTCTGGTTTTGGCTTTGAACCACTCCCAGCTCTATTGGCAGGCGAACTCGATCTCGTTATTACTTCCGATATCCAACCTCGATCCGAAGTCCACTACGAGCCTCTATTCGACTTTGAAATGCGTTTAATTACCGCAACCAACCACCCATTGGCGGAAAAAGAAATTATTGAGCCGCAAGATCTCGCAGATCAAACCATGCTCTCTTATCCTGTTCAAAAACAAAGGCTAGACGTCGTAAAACACTTTCTTCAGCCAGCAGGAATAGAACCTGCGAAATGGAAGCAAGCCGACAACACTCTCATGTTAGTTCAGATGGTCTCTGCTGGATTAGGGGTGGCGGCACTACCCAATTGGGCGATTTCTGAATTTTCTCGCCAAGGTCTTATTACCAGTAAACCTTTCGGCCAAGGCTTATGGCGTCGCTTGTTTGCTGCAACGCGTCACTCAGAGAAAGAAAAGCGTTACTTACAAGCTTTTTTCGCAACCGCGAGGCTACAATGTAAAAGCCACCTTGACGGAATCAAGGTGGCTTAAAAGATTTGGGTTATGAAAGGCTTAGCGTTGATATGCTTTAAATTGGTTGGTCAATGGATCGTACTGATAACCGAGCATATCAAGCTTGCCGACTACAGACTCTACATCCATCTCATACACTGATACTAACTCGTCAAAACTGTCGCACTCTAAACGTAGCTTTTCGTTGACGATACCTAGCAAAATAGTGCTGTCCAGATTACCTACATTGCTTAAATCCATCGCGACTCTCCTCTTCGACAAGGTATATAAACAAGCGTAGTAGTAATCACGCGAATTTAAAGTGAGTGCGATCTAAAACGTGATCACCTTATACCCAAGCACCAAGAAAGCACTTGGATATAAGCTGTCTAGCTTTGTCTTTAGAATAGAGGTTAAGCCGCGAGAGAGAATAAACCTTGCAGGCTCGTCATCGACGCGAGTGCTAGCAACAAGGCAACGCTCAGTTGCACCTTTTCTGGTTTCTTATGCGTAAAAATATGCCAACACCACACAATAATTGAAGAAATTAGCATAGCTAAAGACAGCAAGATCGGCTGTGTCGCAGCGTTTAGTGTGGCTTCATTTAACTGATAAGAAGCAAACAACGTTGCGATGACTAATAGCATTCCAGACACAATGCCCGTAACTGGTAAAATACGGTGAAATGCCTGTAATCTGCTGCGAGCTATCGTAAGCAGCAATTGAGAAAATGACGCCCCAAGGAAAAATATCATTAGCGCCATCGCTATCGATGCTGGCCAGCTTGATTGCTCAAATACTTGAATACTCACATACGCAAAGGCCAAACCATTCGCTAAATGCATCGCCCATAGTGGCCCTTTTTCACGCGTTTTCTTGGTTTGAACCTGAGAATAGAAGTAGAAAATAGCAAACACGATCATAAATGCTTCAATGCGAAGTGACGCAACAGCGAGCCACAATACAGCTACTGCAGGCAACATTTTATGAAGACGTCCTCGCTGACCAGGACAAATATCGCCCTTGATTAGAAGCAAAGTCAGTAGCGCTTGTGCGCCAAATAGCATCGGAGGGAAAGTAACCAGCAATTGTTGAATCATGTTGAATGCACGCTCAAAAGTCATTTTGGGGGGCGATAATATCAAATCAACTATCGCCAAACCACCGAAAGTCGGCCCCCAAATGAGCTAAAACGGTAAGACAATTTTATTCACAGAGAAGCAAGATACTTCAACGCGTCTTCCTGCGTTAAAACTCCACGGTACTCTTCTTTGGTATTACACAATACCCAAGGGAAACGAATGCCGGTTTTAACCAACTCTCGAATAACAGAGACAGGTAAATCCTCATCAACCAACACAAATTCGGTGCTCATTATCTGATTAACAGGACGTTTCCAAATTCTGCTTTCTCGTTCAGTTTCTCGCTCTGTGCCCATCGAGGGCGTTAGGTGTAAATTCACCGTCTCTTTCGTAATTAACCCAACACAACGATTTTCATTGAGAACAACTAAAGGCAAGCTTGGATTCAAATTCATGTACTCCACTGCCAAGGAGAGCGGTTCTCCAGGGTCCATAGACCTGACTTGTTCATGGCTCAAAGATTGCAGCACATCACTTTGCTTAGACTCAATCGCGATGTCAGAGAACAGATGCTCATAACTGTCCGCTTTATCCATCAAATCGACAGGCACGGCAGCAGAAAATAGAAAGCCCTGCATGTAATCGACACCGATTTCTGCCAATACTTGAAGTTCTTGCTTAGATTCCACGCCTTCAGCAACCACTTTTACATTCATTTGCTGTGCAAGCTCGGTGACCATTTTCACAATGTTATAGCTGGTGCTCCCTTTATGAATGTTCTTGATGAATTTTCGGTCTATTTTCAGTAAATCAAACTGCCCTTTTTCTAGATAAGAAAAAGAAGAATACCCAGTACCGAAGTCATCAATCGCGATCTCAATGCCCTCTTTCCGCACTTCCTCTAGAGCTCGAGTATGCTCCTCATCTTGTTCAAAATACGCGGTTTCTGTTAGCTCGATAGTTACTCGCTTAGGGTCTACACCACTGGCTTTAATCAAATCATGCGACCGCTGAAGGATCTGAAGAGAATCCAATTTCGTATTGAGGGAGCGATTGATGGTCACGCCCACTTCCTCGCCATAAATTTCTTGTAAGCGCGGAAAGTGCTTCAACGCAGCTTGGCAGACCACATCATCAAGTGCCGCTATGAGTTCTAGATCTTCAATAATAGCGATCATCTTCTGCGTACAATACGCATCATTTTCATCATAGAAGCGTGCGAGAGCCTCGAACTTAACCACGCTTCCGGTTTGAACGTCGATAATCGGTTGAAAGTAAACGTCCACTAGCCCACTCTCTATTTGCGCCTCCAAAAACGCCTCGAGATGTTGGCGCTTCACTAATTCAGAGTGAAGTTCACTGTCGTAAAAGTTGAAATAGCTACCTTCACCGGAAATAGAGGACAACATTGCTTGCGCTGCATGTGCTAGCGCTTGTCTTGGTCGGTTCGTATCATAGCCAAGGATTGACACACCAGTTTGGCCTTTAACGATAGTGGCATGCATTTTTGTGCCCATTTCATTTCTAAGCTCATTAAAGAACCCTTTCATGGCAATTTGGATCAAACGAACCGGGCTCAACCATTGACAATGAGGGGTCTGCAAGCATACGACAAACACATCCCGAGATAACTGCCCCGCAATACTGGTGTAGCGACTTCGCATAATAAAATCTGCAAAACCTAATTGCTGTTCAAGCAAGTATCTCTCCGAAAACTTGGGTCTGAGTGTCATAACAATGTTGAGTTCTTTATTTCTGCTTTCATTCGCTAAGGTAGCTAATTGGAGTTCAAATTCTTTCCTCGTCGGTAAAAAGGCAGCCCAATCATGCTGTTGTTCACAACGATTTTTCATCCACAACAACGAAGCAGAAATATCCGTAGAAAATCCGAGATAAAGAATTCGTCCAGAGTGAAACGTAAGTCGGTAAATACAAAGATGATGAGCTTGGTTGCTACCGTTTGCTGTTTTGCTCAGCAAGTTACCACACCAACATCCTTCATCATTAATTTGCTGCCACAGCTGATCATAAAACGCTTGGCTATGGTGAGAGGTACTGAATATATGAGTTTTAAGCCCAACCAGATCTCGGTTTTGATAGCCCATTTGTAACTCAAAGGCACGGTTACAACCTAAGATGCGCGTATCTTCATCGGCAACTAAAACGCCTACATTTGGCAAATCAAAAATCGTTTCGAGGATTTTCGCTAACTCCTCGCAACCAGTGATTGTTAATTGTGGAATGATAGTGCCTTGGATAATGCGCTTATTGAGCCTTTCAAAACTAATAGTAACGTGCACTAAGTTAACGTTTTTTAGCATCATGCAACAAGAAAACCGCCCCCGTCCGCCAAAGAGTTCCACCTCTAGAATTCGTTGTTTTAGCGTTTCTTGTTGCCCCATCAGCATATGATCAAACAAGTTATTTAGGCTGGTTACTGGCGTACTTATCCCAAATGCCTTTGCCATTCCTTGCTGATCACATTCGAACTCGCGAGTATCAATATCGTAAGACCACTCTATAACAGGAGTTAGACTGGAAGTCGTTTGCATTTTTGGATGCACTGTTGTCGTAGATTCACTCATACCCTAGCCCCTTTTTTTGTAATTAGCCCAAGGCTCAAAATTCACAGTCAATTCGCGACATTCCAGTTGGGACCTGCCGATCCTCTTTATAGATGGATTGTGTCAACGATAAGCCTATCGACTTAGAACTATTTCCAGAGCAGCTCAGCCTTTTGCATTTAATATGCACCAATTTGATTATAGGCTTTACCCCATATAAGCACACCATTGCTTATACTTTGTATTAAGATTGCGACATTTTTCATGAACCGATCTATAACCATGAGGCTTTCAAGGTGAAATTAGACAGAAAATCGCCGATAGAGCATTGATATTTTTACAAACCAAATAAAACTCGATGAACTAAGCTGGAATAGATGAGTTTGTTATAGATACCTGATAATCAAATCGCTATAATTCGCGCTCCCTGGAACAGAGAGCAAAATATGACCAATAACATCACTCCTATTCATGAGTACAAAAAATACTGGGCAGAGTGTTTTGGTACGGCACCTTTCTTGCCGACCAGTCGCAAAGAAATGGATGCCCTAGGATGGGATAGCTGTGACATTATCATTGTAACCGGTGACGCTTATGTGGATCACCCAAGCTTTGGTATGGCTATCATTGGCCGCCTGCTAGAAGCACAAGGTTTCCGTGTCGGTATCATTGCTCAACCAGAATGGCAAAATAAAGATGAGTTCATGCAACTTGGTAAGCCAAATCTGTTCTTCGGGATCACTGCGGGTAACATGGACTCCATGATCAACCGTTACACCGCGGATAAAAAGCTTCGTCACGATGACGCGTACACACCGAATAACGAAGGTGGTAAACGCCCAGACCGCGCGACTTTGGTTTACTCTCAGCGTTGTCGTGAGGCATACAAAGAAGTACCTATTGTTTTAGGTGGTATCGAAGCTAGCCTACGCCGTGTGGCGCACTACGATTACTGGTCAGATAAAGTTCGCCGTTCTGTACTGTTTGATGCAAAAGCAGACATCCTACTTTTTGGTAACGCAGAGCGCGCACTTGTCGAAGTAGCACATCGCATCGCAAACGGCGAAGACATCAGCACCATGACCAATATTCGTGGTACTGCCGTGAACTTGCCAGCGGCGCCAGAAGGCTACACGGTTATTGATTCTTCTCGCATTGAAAAACCTCGTAAAGAAGCGTTCGTACCAAAGAACCCATACGAAGTAGAAACTCAGTGTGAAACTAAAAAAGACGAGCCAGTTGCACAACCAATCACGATTCGCCCATCACGCCACGATGCTGCGACGACTGCGGTCCGTTTACCTTCGTTTGAAAAGCTAAGAAACGATCGCATTCTTTATGCGCATGCAAGCCGTGTATTGCATCTAGAAACGAACCCGTACTCTGGTCGAGCGTTACTTCAAAGCCATGGTGATCGTGAACTTTGGGTAAACCAAGCTCCAATTCCATTGACGACCGAAGAGATGGACTTTGTGTTTGGCCTGCCTTACGCGCGTGTCCCTCACCCTATGTACGGGAAAGCAAAAATTCCTGCGTACGACATGATCAAGACGTCTGTGAACATCATGCGTGGTTGCTTTGGTGGCTGTTCTTTCTGTTCGATTACCGAGCATGAAGGTCGAATCATTCAAAACCGTTCGAAAGAGTCTATCATCAACGAGATTGAAGAAATTCGCGACAAAGTTCCGGGCTTTACCGGCACAATTTCCGATCTTGGTGGCCCGACTGCAAACATGTACCGCCTGGGCTGTAAAGATCCAAAAGCGGAAGCGAACTGTCGTCGTCCTTCTTGTGTATTCCCGGGCATCTGTAACAAGCTAAACACAGACCACAAACACACGATCGATTTATACCGCGAAGCGCGTAAAGTTGAAGGCGTGAAGAAAGTGATGGTTGCATCTGGCGTACGTTACGACCTTGCGATTGAATCACCAGAATACGTGAAAGAGCTCGTGACTCACCACGTAGGCGGTTACTTGAAGATTGCACCGGAACATACAGAGAAAGGTCCTCTTGATCTAATGATGAAGCCAGGCATGGGTACGTACGATCGCTTTAAAGAGATGTTCGAGAAATACAGTGCAGAAGCAGGCAAGAAGCAGTACTTAATCCCTTATTTTATCTCTGCGCACCCAGGCACAGAAGACGAAGACATGCTGAACCTTGCTCTGTGGCTGAAAAAGAACAACTTCGAATGTGACCAAGTACAAAACTTCTACCCTTCGCCAATGTGTAACGCAACGTCGATGTACTACTCAGAGACAAACCCTCTGAAACGCGTGAAGTACAAAAAACGTGAAGATGTACCTGTAGCAAAAGGTGAACGTCAACGTCGCCTACATAAAGCGCTGTTGCGTTACCACGATCCAGCAAACTGGCCAATGATCCGTGAAGCCCTAGTCAGTATGGGTAAAAAACATTTGATTGGTGACAAACAAGGCTGTCTCGTTCCTGCAGAAGACATTGAAGCACAAACACCTGCGCAACGTCGTAAATCTGGTCGTCACGGGGCAAACCGCTTTGCAACCAAACATACCAAAAATCAACCAGGCTTCGGTGGTCATTTGAACAAACGCTCTGAAAGCGGTTCAAAAGATGGTAAGCCATCTGGTAACCGTAACGGTTCTGGCAAAGCTACAGGTGGTCAACGCCCTGCAAGCAACGGCCAACGTCCTAGCGGCAACGGTGCAAACCGCCCGGCAGGTAGCAAGCCGCAAGGCCAAGGTCGCCCGCAAGGACAAGGCAAACCAGCTGGTCAACGTAAACCAAAGCGTCGCTAATTATTTAGAGCTTAAATACTAGAAAGGGCTCCAGAGTTAACTCTGGAGCCCTTTTGTTTTGTCGGCTCATTGAGGCATCACTCACAACTCAAACTTTGATTCAATCAATACAAAAAATGGTAAACACCAACCAACTTATTGGAAAAACAAACAATTATTTGATTGAAGCAAAACCATAAAAATCTAACTCATTGATTTTTAATTGCTTTATTTTGGTGCGATATTTGCGTAATAGAATAAAACTCTTAAACATGGGCTAACGATGAATAATCCACTTCCCCCAAAAACTTCTATGTTCTGGTATGACAACAGCTATACCTATGAGGAGGCCGTTCAGGCATTTGAAAGCGATGGTACACTGAAATCGCTGAATATCGTTCCAACCACGGAATCCGATGATCTTGCTGGCTCACCCCCAGAGCGCAGTATGTTTTGGGAGGGAGAAACAAAAAAAATCGATCCGCCACCGCCGTCTGAACCAGAGCCTCTCAATTTAAAAACTGAGAAGGAAGCAACGGAAGCATCACCTGCGCACTTTATCCCAGTCCGCTATGCCATCGATCAGCTAGAAACAGAAGAGACACAACCTTTTGGTTTGCCTGAAGAATGGAAAGGCCAAGGCCCAGCCAAACTCAATACCGTTGGTTACACCCTGCGTCAACTGCGCGACGGTTGGCTGTATGTCTATGATGCAATCAACAAAAGCTTAGACGAATACGAAATCAAAGGAACGCAATTCACGCTCTATAAGTTGGGAGAATCAGAAAGCCCAAAATCAGAGCAGCGAGGGACACCACAAGATGCAAAGGCCTTCCTTACTTACGTCAACGGAAGCGTACTATCGATTTGCTTCTCTGAGCACCGCTGGACATGGCACACGTTCATGCGCGTACTTAACAATCCGAGTAATCATATCGATCGCATGCAAACCATTGTTCTGTCCTCAAACGAGAATCAGCACAACATTGCACCAATAGATAAGTTAACCCAAGTCGCTGATATTGAATCTTCTGCCGTCGATGATGGTCGCTTTGCGGATTCTGGCATCGCCACCAAAGCAGATGAAGATGGTTCTGTCTTTAAACCTGTCGCAGTCGAAAGCGATTTAACCTCTGCGATTCCAGAAGAAGAATCAGGCTACTTCGCCGCGATAAAAGATTACGCCGCAGACATTCAAGATATGTCACTGCATTTTGTTGGTGCCGCAAGCCCTTACCGCCTTTTCACTGACCAGTTTTCAAACCAGTGGAACTTGATGCAGACCGCCATGCAACTGTGTATGTTTGGTGCAAGTGACGAGGTAGACATGCCAGCTAGCGTTAAGCGTAACGGCGAAGAGCTGTCGTTTTATACCGACATGGCTGACTATTATGACTCCTCTCACCAACTTGATTTGGCAGAGCAGAACAAAAGCTCAGTTCAGTCCGGCTATCCTGCTAAATTTTCCGCTGGAGCGATTGAATCACACCAACATACCCAAAGTGACATTGCTAAAGCGATACAGGACAAATATCGAATTTCTGCGAGCCGTTTTGGTAAATACGAACAATGGATAGCGACTGAACGCTGGCGTCAGCAGCTCAACTGGAAGCAAATGCTGAGCGAGATGCAAGAGCTGTCAGAACAAAAAGAAACCATGATAGCCCAAGTGGTTTCGGTCAAACGCGACTTTATTGCTGTAATGGAATCTTTGACACCTCATCATCTTGAGAGAACCTTCGACCTATACAGCGAAGACACGCAGTACAGCTTGTATCAACTGCACAAGCAAGCCGTTGAGTCATTTACTCTGGTGATGCAAGAAGAAGACCGACAGTGGGCTGAAAGCCAATGGGAAAAACCAACCAGTTTACTTGCTCTCTATGCCTCAGGGTTTAGTCGTAGTTTATTTAAAGTGATGGAGAAGAATATTACAGAGGCGCTTGATGAACAGTCGATCGTCTCAGACAATCCTGAACCTGATAATCAGTTGATGGACCAGATATCTGATACAAGCAACCGCGTGAATATGTACTCTAAGATCATGGACTTTGTTTCCAACCCAAACACTGCGGAAACAGCCTTTCTCAAAGATATCGCCAAAGGTTTCCAAGAGCTGGATATTATTTTTAAATCTGCAATAGGTGCGCTTGCAAAAGGCGTTGTAGAGTTTGGTGTTAGCATGACCTCACAAGTATCAATTTCGCTGATGCCTGTTTTCGCTAAACCTCTGAACCGTCATAGCTATTATTTATTTGCCGTTATTGCAGAACATATGGCACACAATATGCCCGTAACAATAAAAGAAGGTTACGCTCACGATTTTAAAAAATGGAAAACACGCGTAAATGATTATCTGATTAAGCTCGAAAAAAACGATGCAATCATTGCTGACTTCCAGAAAAATAACCGCAAAGCTGACTCTAAATACACAACAGCTTTAAAAAATAAAAAGACTATTAAGAAGGCTCTCGCTGTAGCTACATTGGAGTACCCGCAGTACATTGAGTTACCTGATGATCTACCTCAAAGAACCATCGAGCTTAGAACGCGGATCGTGATGAATAAGCTCAATGATTTGAATAAACTGTTCGAGAATGCCGGTGGTCTAGGCTTTCTGGCATTAATATTTAACTGCATCGCGCTTGGTGATGCCATGAGCAGTATTCAAGACACGGGGTTAATGTCCTCAGATGAATTTTTGGATATCCAGCAAAAGTTATTTTACACAGTCAACGCTTGGACAGGTGTTCGTACAGGTAAGTTATGGGAGAAAGTGAAGGGTGAACCTAGGTTAAGGTCACATTCATATAATGTCTTAAAAAAGTTAGTGAATAGAAACGAAGATACCTTTAAAAACTTAAACCTTGATGACCTAAAGGTATTCAATAAATGGCTAGCAATCACAGGGGCTTTAGGTGCGTTAGCTTCGGGTATTGAGGCTTACCGTTCTTGGCAGAGTGCTGACAAAGTTTATGGTCAAGAAAAATATCTGCATGTAGCAAATTCCCTAGTATTAACAGCAATGTCAGCTGTCGGTATATTCCAAGTATACGGAGGGTTAACTGGACAATTTGCATTAAACTTATCCTTTGGCGGGCCTATAACGGCCGGCCTGGTTATTCTCACGATTGCATACCTAGCCATCAATTATAAGTTGAATAAACTGAAACAAGATGATTTCCAAAAATGGTTAGATAAACTGCCTTGGGGTTATCACCCGACTCGCACTCAGTGGAGCCAATCTTCGAGCTTACCCGAAAGAGAGAAGCATAATTCAGCATTGGTTCAGCAAGCGCTGTTTGACTTACAATCTATTATTCAACAGCCTACGGTATACCATCAACCTATTGAAAAAGTACAAGCTTACCCAGGTTACACACATCGTGAGTTAATCGGTTTGGAAGTGCATATTCAACTGCCAAGGCGTGCTGCAACGAATGGTATTACGTTGAGAACTAACAGCAAGGCAACAGAAGATGATTTGATGTCAGGCTCGTGGCATCAAAACGCAGATTTAGTCACGCTACAAACTCAAGATCAAGCGAGCAAAGAATCACTGGTGTACAAAGTAACCTTGCCAATTGAAGAAGCAGATCATTACCTTGCAATGCAAGTAGCTTACGATGTGGAAGATGATGCCCCTGCTAAGCGTGAGTATTGGTTCCAAAACGGCATAAAACAGAGTGCAACTTATGGCATTATTTCAGACAATATCAAACAAGACATAATTAAAAAAACACTCACCCCCGCTGTTGGCACACTAGGTTTTCAGGAGTAACCCTTGGCATATTCACCGTTTTATATCACCCCAGAAGAATTGGCGGTTTATCAAGAAGCACAAGAGCAAGAGATTCTCAAAGGGGACAATTTAACAACATGGCATAAGTATGATGTAGAAGAGCCATTTCGCTACCATTACAAGTTAACGGCTTTGCCATTTATGAGCTTCTTATTTGTAATTGTATTTTTGACACACTCAAGTGATACGCTTGTCGTGACCTTTTTTGGCCTTATCTTGTCAGTAATGATGGCCGGGATCTTTTATCTTACGATTGGCCTCGACTATCGCTATGACTATATCTTTTCTGACAAAGGCTTTGTGATGAAGAAGCGTCGCAACATGCCTAAGTGGGCGAATACCGCCACACAAGCCGTTGGCTGGATCGGTGCGGTAGTTTGCGTTTTGATGGTAGCGGTAGTTGGCCCGATGGCGTTAGCTGGAGCGGGCGCTCTTATTTTATTCTCATTTGGTATGTTAAAACGCAAGCCCGATGAACCAACAGAAGTGAGAATTGGAGAGCGTGAAGATTGGTTGTTTGCCGACTACAACAAAAAGCGCAAAGTGATCCAGTTCTACTTTAAGCAGGATAAGTGTGAATATATCGATATGGAACACAACACTATTGTCCGTTCACATAGTAGATCTGATTGCTACGTATTTTTCAAAACTGAAACGGACTTAGAATCGATGGTAAATCAGTTAGCGACGGAATATAAGCTGGATTGTACAGAGGTAGATGACCACAAAAAGCTGTTTGAATCGAAGCCAGAAGCTAGACTGTTTAACATTCCTGTTTGTAATAGAGAATATAAAGCCGATGAGGTATTTGATTTAAGAGCGTCAAATGCCCCGCTTCCTGAGCGTGAATACCTTTACAACGGTAAGTGGCAAACCGAGTCTGAAATCGAACAATCAAAATCTGAACTAACGGCAGCCAAGGTATAAACCTTGGCTTATTTACCTTTTTACATCCCCCATGAAAAGCTTTAGGTTTACTCTGATGTACAAAAAGAAAAATTGGTTCAAATAACGAATTTTTTAACTCGAGGATAGGATAGTAAGCCCGAACCTTTCTATCCTCTACTAAACACCCATTTTGCACTGAGTAAATAGTTACTCACCATGCCTGCCAATATGCCTAAGATCAAAGCCAAATAGACCATCACTCCTTGCGTTCCAAGCGCGAGCGTTACGCCTTTGAACACAATAAAATTCGGCAAAGCACTGATACAGGCACTCGCCATAAATTTTTGCCATTGAGCGAAAGGGTTGGTTTTTTCTGCTTGAGAGAAAGTCAGCCAGCGATTGCCAAGCCAAGTCGTGGTTGCTGCAAACAAAAATGCTATCCCACGAGCCAGCATCAACTCCAGACCAAACCAATGGAACAACACAGAAAAGATAAGAGTGTCGACCATAAAGCCGACACCACCTACCAGAGCAAACCTTGTTAACGAAGCAAACCTTTCTAAAGAAGCAAATCTTGGTAATTTGCGCATTCCGTTACCCAACCACACAGGTGTAGAGTGAGCGTTTCGATTTTGCTGTGAACTCGTTGGTACAACTCAACGCATTTTCATGAATCATGCTATCCACTTGCTGCGATTTACCAATCAGGTGGAATTTCTTCAGATTGTTTAAGTCATTCTTATCTTCAAGCTTTTTCGCCTGACCATGACTATAGAACTGGCCTGAGAACGGGCGCTTACCAATGTAGAAGACTGGAGCGTTGTCATTAATTTGCGCGAAGATGATGCGGTCGCTGCGGCTATCTGCTTTGCCCATATTCAAAACCAACATCGCAATCATAAGCAGCGCTGGCAACACCGCTGCCGTTCCGGTCAGCCATTTGAAATCGTGTTTATCCACCAGCATCGCAATCAAGATACCCAATGCAGGCACACCCGGTAGCACGTAAGCAGGCAAAATATTCCCAGCCATGGTGAACAAGATCATTGGTGAAATCAGCCAACACATCAGGAAGCTAAATAGGCCTTGATGATCAGTTTCAATGGCTTTGAGTACTTTACGACGTTTCCACGCCAAGATAGGCAATACAATTGACCAAGGCGCAGCCGATTGCAGCCAGAATACCCAGATCATCCCACGTGGTTGATCATGAGCAGAGCCATACAGGTCTCCTTCCCAACCGCTGACAACAAAACGCTTAAAGTGCTCGCCAACAATAAAGTAATCAATAAATCCAGGCGTCGCCATTTCAGCCATGATGTACCAAGGTAGAGCAATCGCCAGCATGAGCGCCAACCCCAACACAATTGGAAAACGCTGCCACAAGGCTTTGAAGGCACCGAAGAAACCATGCTGAATCACAAGCCAAGGAAACACTGCGATGCCCATGATCACGATCGCCACCGGACCTTTTGCTAACAGCCCGCAAGCCAAGCCAAAGAAACCGAGATAACCCCACAATCGGCTGTGTTTGTCTTTGCCAAGCCAGCAGTAGTAAAAGCCGACCATCGCCATGGTCATTGCCAATGTCAGTGCCATGTCTGTCATCACTGCACCCGCCGCAATTGAAAAGATGCCACACGTCGCCAATACCAACGCTGCGATGACTGCATTAAAGCCAGCGCGATGCGCCATGGCTGCAACAAAAATAATAGTCGCGACACCCGCCAACCAATGAGGCGCGCGCACTGCGAATTCATTCAATCCAAACAACTCAATGCCATAAGCACTCATCCACGTGAACAGGGGTGGTTTCCCCCAAAAAGGCACGCCGTAATCAAACTGTGGGGTAAGCCAATTGCCTGTTTCCACCATTAAGCGCGCCATTTCGCCATAGCGGGCTTCTGTGGTGTCCATCAAAGGGTATGCGGCAAGTGAAATAAGACGGAGTAAAAGAGCAAACGCCAACAACAACCACAGATGGGTTTTATTAATACTCATGATTACGCGGTTTCTCCCAGTTTAAACTTCATGGTTTGGATGGATTGATGTTTTGCAGGCTGCTCGTAAACAGACTGAACAAGATAAAGAGGGCGTTGCTTGGTCTCGACAAAAATGCGGCCAATGTATTCGCCCAAAAGGCCAATCGACAGCAGTTGCACACCGCCCAAGGCAAGTTGGACGACCATCATGGATGGGTAGCCAGTGACAGGCTCACCAAACGCAACAGTTTTCATCACTATGAATGCGCAATAGATAAAGGCACTGAACGCCACCAATGCACCAGCAAGTGTCGCTAAACGCAAAGGACGAATGGAAAACGAGGTGATGCCGTCCATTGCAAGGCCAATCAGCTTGAGGTAGTTCCATTTGGTTTCACCACAGAAACGAGCGTCACGCTCAAACTGAACCGTCACTTGCTTGAAACCCGGCCAAGAAAAGATGCCTTTCATGTATCGGTTACGCTCTGGCAACGCATTGATGTGTTTAACCACTTTTGCGCTCAGTAGACGGAAATCGCCCACGTTCTCCGGCACATCCAATTTCGCCATGCTATTAAGCACTTTGTAAAAGCAAGCGGCCGAGAAGCGTTTGAACCAAGTTTCACCGTGGCGTTCACTGCGCTGCATGTTCACCACGTCATAACCTTCACGCCATTTTGATACCATTTGCGGGATCAACTCCGGTGGGTCTTGCAAGTCGGCATCAATCACAATCACCGCTTCACCTTGGCAGTGTTCCAGACCCGCACTCATGGCGGACTCTTTGCCAAAGTTACGGCTTAGTGCAATACAACGAACGTCGCTAGAAGATTGAGAAAAGTTTTGCGCGATCATTAGGCTGTCATCTTTGCTGCCATCGTCGACATAAACGATTTCACAGCGTTCTGGCATTTCATCCAAAACGGCGGCTAAACGACGATGAAATTCAGGTAAGACTTCTTGCTCGTTAAAGAATGGCACCACAACAGACAAAACTGTTTTAGGCTCAGTGTGTTGGCTCACCTTTGAAAAGGTTGCAGCGTGAATGTTGAAGGTTGACATGCTACTCTTCCACTAAATCCGATGAATGAATCCAGTCTACAAACATCAACGTGAAAGAGATGTTATTGACATCTTTTTCACGTCCTTAGTGAATAATGTTCGGTTAAGACGAAATCTTATTTTCGAGCACCTGCCCACTTGGAGAGAAATACATGAAACGCGTACTTTTAGTCGAAGATAATCGAGAAATCGCAGGCATGCTGTTCGATTATTTTGAGTGTGCAGGTATGGAACTCGATTATGCAGACAACGGCGAGCTCGGCCTGAAACTGGCGATGGAAAACACCTTCGACATCATCTTGCTCGACCTCATGCTGCCACGCATGGATGGCCTGACCATGTGTAATAAACTTCGCGATGCGGGCAACAACACACCAGTGCTTATGCTGACTGCACTCGATAGCCGTGACGATATGCTCAAAGGCTTCCAACACGGTGCGGATGACTATCTGACCAAACCCTTCGATCTTGATATTCTTGAAGCGCGCATGATGGCACTGATCCGCCGTTACCGCGGCACTGTCGCGTCGAGCAAGTTGGAATATGGCGAAGTCTCTATCGACCAAAAAACGCGTAAAGCTTACCGCCAAGATAAACTGTTGGCGCTAAACCCAACCACTTACACCATTCTGGAAATGCTTGTGAAAAGCGCGCCAGACGTAGTAACACGTGAAGAAATCGCCTTCCAACTATGGCAAGAGAACGAGCCGAACAACGACGTTCTGCGAAGCCACATTTACCAACTTCGCAACCAACTTGATAAGCCATTTGAACAACATGTGCTGATCACCGTGCCGAAAGTTGGCTTCCGCTTGGAGACAGTTGCATGATCAATCGCTTACTTGCTAGCACGCAAAGCACACAAAGTATGACAGGGCGGCTCGCTCTGTTTTTCTCTTTTGTGTCGGTCGTGATTGGCATCTTCTGTTTTTTGTTGATTACCGGCTCCCTGCTTTGGTCTGAAGACCGCGTGGGCGAGCGTCGTATTATGGTCGACAAAAAAGAAGCGATTGAACATTTCCAGTCCCACCCAGAGCAAGGCAGTATTCAGCTTGACCTGCTCACCACCGCATACAACGACATCTCATTGGTTGCCGAGCGCTACCAAAAATACCTAATAGGTCAAAAGCACTTTCTTGATGAAGTAGAAGATGGTGAATACTCGCGCATGGTTTACATGAGTACTTACACCTACAAAGGCGTTGAACATCCCGTTATTCTGGTTTCCTTGATTGATGAAATCGAGATCACCTCAGAGGAATTCATTCTCGTCGTCGCTATGGTGCTGTCCATTGTCGCCGTGCTGGTGTTCCTGTTTGGTAGCCTGCTGCTGCGCTTATCGCAGCGCTTAATTGAACCCGTCAATGCGCTTAAAACCCAACTCGATCATCACCAAGGCGATGCCACGCAGACCTTTAGTGTGCCTGAGGGCTCGGCCAAAGAGTTCCAAACCCTTGCGGATGAGTTGAATGAGTACCGCCACAAAATCAACCAAGTCATCAAGCGCGAGCAAGCCTTTGCACGATACGCAAGCCATGAACTGCGTACACCGTTAACCGTGATGAAAGGCTCAAGCAGCTTACTGGCGAGAAGTGCGAACACGGATTTCCAAAACCGCCAAGTGAACCGAATTCAGGATGCAACGCAGCAGATGTCGACCATGGTGGATGCCCTACTCGGCTTAGTGCGTTACGAGCGTAATGCAGATGATTCACCAGTACGCAGCATCACCGAAGAAGAACTCAACCAAATCATCTTCCAAAGCCAAGCTCAGGCGGATGAGAAAGCACTCAGCTTTAATGTACAGATAGACGGCAACCCAAGAACGCGCGCGACGAATGCCGTGTTGACCATTATTCTTGGCAACCTGATTCGCAACGGCATCGCCGCGACACCATCGGGATCAATTCATATCAGCATGGATGAAAACACCATCTCGGTGCGCGATGAAGGTGAAGGCTTTTCAACCATTCCACATTCTGATGGGCACGGATTAGGTTTGATGATTGTGGATGATTTGTGTCAACGCTATGGCTGGCAATTTAAGATTGGTACACATCCAGAAGGTGGTTGTGAGGCAGTAATTGATCTTGCGTCAGAGCATCAGGAATAACCGAAATGGTTGTACTGAAACACAGACTTTTTATCTGGGTTTAATGGCGTTACACTACGCGCCCTTTTTAACGGCAAGGTCGCGTGGTTGGACACGTCAGCAGTCACATGAAACTCTCTGAAAGCCCGATAACTCAACACAACTTCAACGGTCATACGTTTTTTCTTAAGCGTGATGACATGCTGCATTCTCACTTTTCTGGGAACAAAGCACGTAAGTTTATGACGTTAATGGAAGAGCAAAATCCCGACATCACCACGTTAATAAGCTTTGGCTCCGCTCAATCTAATGCCATGTACTCGCTAGCGGCTCTCGCCCAGATTAAAGGTTGGGCATTTGAGTTTTATGTTCATCACATTCCATCTTGGCTAAAAAGCTCCCCCATCGGAAACTATCGCGGCGCTCTCGATTTGGGTATGAAAATCACCGCCATGCAAGACATCGGTAGCGAACTTCACCCTAGTGAATACATCCACCAGGTACGAAGAGTAGATGAGTCGACATTGCTGATTCCAGAGGGTGGACGTTCCCACCTCGCTGAAGCTGGCATCAAACAGTTAGCACGAGAAATTCTTGATTGGACGCGATTGAGAGGTAAAGAGCAGTTTACGGTCGCCCTGCCATCAGGTACTGGCACGACGGCTTTATATCTTCATAAACATTTAAGCCCACACGGCATAGAAGTGCTAACTTGCCCTTGCGTAGGCGATGCAGATTACTTAACTGAGCAGTTCAACCAGCTCGGTGAAAACAGCCACCCAACCATTTTAACCGTGCGCAACAAACACCATTTTGGTCGCTTGTACGAAGAAGATTACATCACATGGAAAGCACTCTTTGAGCAAACCGACCTCGAATTTGACCTGTTATACGACCCGTATATGTGGCAATGCCTCACCCCTTGGTTGGAAGAGAACACAGATAAAACGGTGATTTATATTCACCAAGGCGGGTTACTTGGCAACGAGTCGATGTTGCCAAGATATCAACGAGAATTTGAATAGCGTGTTCAAATAAAGTTGTTGCTGATTACAGTGATTCCACTATTTGATGAGCGCCAGAATTTCTTTGAATTCAGGTGCTCGGCAATCTTCGACCATTTCATACAAACACATTTCTAACCCAGTGAGCACCACACCGTTAGCGGTTAACTTCGCAAGAGCGAGCGCTTTATTGGCAGCGGTTCGGGAAGAGACACAATCCGTGACTAATTCAACGCGATAACCGGACTGGCGCAGAGAAACCGCGGTTTGATAGACGCAAATGTGGGATTCAATACCGCAAACCAACCAGGTATCAACTTTCGCGTTCTCCACCGCGACCTTAAACGTCGCCTCTTTGCAACCATCAAACGTGTACTTGGTAATAGGTAAATGCGTGCTTTCAAGCACTTCACGAATCGGCTCCGCGGTTGGGCCCAACCTTTCTGGATTCTGTTCTAGCCACAGAATAGGCAAATCTAGTGCTTTGGCGCCCTTTACCAGTTTCGTGATATTTTCAATCAGTGCGTCGCTTTCATGCATTAATGTAGCGAGTTTGCCCTGAACATCCACCACAATCAGGCCCGTGTTTCCTTTCGATAACATTTCCATCTCCTATCTTGTGCGACCACAAACCATACTCAACAAGTTGAGCAACAGTTAATGTATCAGAACCCTTTCATGTTAGAGCAATAAAACCTAGAAAGATGACCTTCGCTCACACATTTGCCCTTAGGTAAGAGTGGTTTGAACTGACTATTTAAATTTCTCTCGAATTAGTTCAATCAAGGCTTTGACTTTATTGGGCAGAAATAAGGCCGAGGGATAAATCAGAGTAAGATGCTGCTTCGGATGCGCGAATTGAGGCAGCACCTCGACCAACAAACCGTCTCTCAGTGCAGGCTTGGAATGAATTTGAGGAATAAACGCGATGCCGTTTCCTGCTATCGCCATCGAGCGCAGCAAGTTGAGGTCATCCGAACGCAACGCCACATGCAGATCTGAATCGAGCAAATCGGCATTGTAACGATTAGTTAAAAGGCGATGCTGCTTAAGATCTTCCACCGTTTTTACTGGCGGATGCGATTCTAGATAGGCTTTTGACGCAACAAAGTGACTACGATAAGGCAAAAGACTGAACTGCACATAGCTGTCATCGGTGACTTTGACCACGCTCGGAAGAAGCTGTAAATCAAACGATTGACGCTTGAGATCGACACTCTCTTGATGGTTTTCAATCTCGACCGAAATCTCCGGATACCGCGTTGTGTACTCGGTGATGATCGCGTTAAACGCGGCAGAGCTCATCAATGCGGAAGGAATGGCTAAACGCACCTTGCCCGTCAGCTCTTGTTGATATTCGTGCATGGCATTTAAACCTTGCTGAATATGGTCAATAGGCTGCCCCACCAACTCAAACAAGCGTTTCCCGTGCTCCGTCAACTCAATGCTGCGTGTTGTGCGAATCAAAAGCTGTACCCCGAGCGATTTCTCTAATTCTTGCAGACGACGACTCACTTTTGAGCGTTGTAGTTGATTCGCCTCTGCCGCTGCACTTATACCGCCGTGAACCACTGTCTGAGTGAATAGGTAAATATCATCAAAATTAACGTTCATTGTCCTATTTTTAGGTCATTTATGTTCGTATTATCATTCTACTGAATTGTGAGTGACTTCTCTATAATCCGCTATCCAATATGTTTAACGGAGCTTGTAATGACGGCTGACCAAAAATTCAAACACTGGATGCGAACTTTGATTGTCCTGTTCATCGTACTATTTTTGTACATTATCATTGCTGACCGCCACGCCCCCTTAACGACCGAAGGACGAGTGCAAGGATACGTTGTCCAAGTCGCACCCGAGGTATCTGGTAAAGTGACCGACGTTCTCATCGAGAATAACCAGTCCGTTCAAAAAGGCGATGTGTTGTTTACGATTGATGATCGTAAATACAAGATAGCGCTTGAACAGGCGGAGCTGTCTCTGCAATCCGCCTATGAAAAAGAAGCAACGCTGTATTCTCAACGCGAAGCCGCTCTTGCCAATATTGCCCGCGCACGAGCGACATTTGATAATGCACACCGCGAGTACAACCGCTTACTGACACTATCGAAGCAGAAAGTCATCTCTCAATCGACACTCGATAATGCCTTTGCCCAAAATCAGGTATCACGTGCAGCGCTTAAAGCGGAACGACAAAACTTAAAAGTCATTGAGGCGCAATTAGGCGACCAAAAAGGTCAAAGCACCGCCGTTCGAATTGCCAAAAACGGCATCGAAAAGGCGCAACTTGATTTGGCAAATACCGCGGTACTCGCTCCCAGTGATGGTGTCGTGACCAACCTGCAACTAGAAGTTGGCACGATGGCAAACACCAACATGCCATTGCTGACATTTGTACCAACAGGATCACTTTGGGTAGCCGCTGATTTTCGTGAAAAATCCGTCGCGAACGTAGACAAGACTTTCCACGCCTTGGTCACATTTGATGCCAACCCAGGTTCAGTGTACGACTTTGATTTAGCTAGCCGCGATTACGGTGTAGCAGCCGCACAACAAACGCCTAATGGCGCACTAACCAAAGTAGAAGTGAACAACCGCTGGGTACGTGATGCACAGCGTACACGAGTGAACCTAACCAGCAGTGAAGAGTTACCACCAGCACTGTTTGTCGGCTCTCGCGCTACCATTGTTTTATACCCAGACAACAGCATTTTCTGGCAGTGGATGGCGCAAGCACAGATTCACCTCGCAAGCTGGTTCCACTTCATTTACTAGGCGGCGACAATGAAAACCTTACGAATTTGGTTCGGCTGCTCTTTAGGGCTCGCGCTAAGCATGGTCTTTGGTTGGTCTTACGGATTTTTTGCCATCATGATGCCGTTGTTTATATTAGGCAGAATGGACCACTTTAATCTTTCGGCTCTATTGACCGTATTTTTCTCTGCGGTGTGGACAACCATACAAGCCACATTTTTGCTGGAATACTTGCAGTTTCATCCAACATTAATGACCGTAGCCGTCGGAATTATGATGCTGTTCAAGTGCATTGCAATGATGAACCAGAAAACCTATTTGTTTGGTTACATGGGGTTGTTGGTGGGTTCAATTGTGTTGAACTTTGCCAGCTATAACTTCATGGATATTGAAGAGTTCAACGTCAACATGTGGGTGATGGCGTTCAGCAATATTTTTGTTTGCGCATTCGCGTATTGGTTGTTCCCGGAGCCAAAATCCCCCGCCGAGCACATTGAGATGTCGACTCCAGTGAAAAGCGATATTGACTACATCAGCCAAGTTGCCATGGGTTGGGTAGTGGCGATGGCGGCATTTATCGTATTCCAAGTAGCGGACTTATATGACTCGCTATCCGCACAAGCTTCCATTTTGATCATCCTAACCCCAATGACTTTAGCAGGCTCGCTCGCCATGGCAAAAATTCGCATCATCGGCACCGCACTAGGCTGCATCGCAGGAATGGCTGTTCAGCTCATATTGGGCAGTTGGTATGGGCATGGGCTACTCTTTTGGCTCGCCTTTACCATTGCATGGGGCCATTCTGCTTGTGGCTCACCAAGGGGCAAATTAAAGCTGCTATCGCGTTTTCTGCCATGTCTGCCCTATCGGTTCCGCTGACGACCTCATTGGTGCCAGAACAAAAAGACGCGTTCTTTTCGATCTTGTACCGTTTCAGTTCGATTTTCGTCGCGGTTCTACTCACCGCGATGGTGATGTGGGTAGTGCATCACTGGATTCGTGTGATGTTGCTAAAGCATCCTGAGATGAAGAACGTGGAGTTGAATTAAACCTGACCGAGGCTGGAAACGGGAAATGTATGCCGCTCACTTTACTGTGAGCGGCATTTTTATTTAAAACGGTCACCCTGAACATCGAGGGACGAGCGTGATTCAGGATCTACCCACCGAGTGCTTTGAAGTGCGAAAGTTATCGTCATTTCCTAGCGAGCTGTAATCAGATTCCTAGTCTCGTCTAGACTCGCTGGAATGACCCTCTCTTGGAGCAGATCCAATACCTAGGGTTGTGGCGAGCAATGTATCTTCCAACATCCGTCATCCTGAACAGCGAGGGACGAGCGTGATTCAGGATCTACCCACCGAGTGCTTTGAAGTGCGAAAGTTATCGTCATTTCCTAGCGAGCT
>NZ_JAWOVY010000013.1:0-2606 GCF_033340155.1 Vibrio sp. 1562 | reverse complement strand
GTAACCCGATTCCTAGTCTCATTTAAACTCGCTAGATTGACCCTAATTTTAGTTCATGGTGCGGAGCCTAAGTATTAATATCAACCCACCAACTCTTTACGAATGATCTCCGCACCCGCACTTAACGCATTGAGCTTAGCGGTCGATACTTCACGAGACAAAGGTGCCATACCGCAGTTGGTACATGGGTAAAGCTTGTCGGCATCAACGTACTTCAACGCCTCTCGCAATGTGTTCGCTACTTCTTCTGGCGTTTCAATTTCGTTGGTAGCGACGTCAATCGCACCAACCATCACCTTCTTACCGCGAATCAACTCAAGCAACTCAATAGGCACTCGCGAGTTATGACACTCAAGCGAGATAATATCGATATTTGACTGCTGCAATTTAGGGAATACTTCTTCGTATTGTCGCCATTCAGTGCCTAGCGTTTGCTTCCAATCCGTGTTCGCTTTGATGCCGTAGCCATAGCAGATATGCACCGCCGTTTCACATTTCAGCCCTTCAATCGCACGCTCTAAACATGCAATGCCCCACTCGTTCACATCATCGAAGAACACATTGAACGCAGGCTCATCAAACTGAATGATGTCGACACCCGCCGCTTCAAGCTCTTTCGCTTCTTGATTGAGGATCTTCGCAAATTCCCAAGCCAGCTTTTCACGGCTACCGTAATGATCATCATAAAGCGTGTCGATCATCGTCATAGGGCCTGGTAGCGCCCACTTGATAGGTTGCTTAGTTTGCTGACGCAAGAACTTGGCATCTTCAACAAACACGGGCTTTGTGCGGCTTACTGGGCCAACCACAGTCGGAACACTTGCTTCATAACGGTTGCGGATGGTCACCGTTTTACGGTTTTCAAAATCTACACCGCTTAAATGCTCAATAAAGGTCGTCACAAAATGTTGGCGAGTTTGCTCGCCATCACTGACGATATCAACGCCTGCCAGTTCTTGTTCTTGCAAAGCGACACGTAGCGCATCGCGTTTGCCATCAATCAGTTCTTCATCTTGCAGTTTCCACGGTGACCAAAGTTTTTCTGGTTCTGCCAGCCAAGAAGGTTTCGGTAAGCTGCCAGCCGTTGAAGTCGGCAATAGTGTTTTCATCGTCATTCCTTTCTAGATTCTCGTTGTCGATTACGCGTAGTTTGCAGACCATTGTTCAAGCACAGATTGATAAGGTTTGATGAAATGCTCCTCGGCAAATTTCCCTTGTTCAATCGCCAGTTGGCTGCGCTCTTCTCGGTCGTAAACGATTTGAGTTAGCGAGTGGTCTAGGTTTTTTAGGTTTGGCTGGTAGCAATTACCGGCAACCGCGTTGGCATTGTAAATCTCAGGTCGGTAAATCTTCTGGAATGTCTCCATCGTGCTTATCGTGCTGATAAGCTCTAGGTTTGAGTAGTCGTTCAGCAAGTCACCGAAGAAATAGAATGCCAATGGTGCAACACTGTTTGGCGGCATAAAGTAACGCACCTGCAAGCCCATCTTTTTGAAGTACTGCTCCGTCAACGAAGATTCGTTCGGCTGATATTCAAAGCCCAAAACCGGATGTTGGTTTTCGGTACGTCGGTATACCTTGTTGTCCGATACGCTCAGACAAATCACAGGCAGCTTTTTGAAATGCTGTTTATAAGACTCAGAATTAACGAAAGCTTTGAACAGTTTGCCATGCAAATCACCAAAGTTCGCTGGGATGCTGAACTGTGGCTGGTTTTTGTTGTGGTCCAACAGCAAAACGCTAAAGTCGTAATCACGCACGTATGAAGAGAAGTTGTTACCCACAATGCCTTCGATGCGCTCGTTAGTGTTGTGGTCAACAATGTTAGTTTTGAGCACTTCAATCGATGGGAAGGCTTCTCCACTACCTTGGATACCCATATCAACGGAGATGATTTCAAGCTCAACGGAGTAGCGGTCACCTTGCGCGTTATCCCAATATGCCAAGGCATTAAAACGATTGTCGATCATTCGGAGTGCATTGCGCAGATTCTCTCGGCGGTAGTTTCCGCGAGCCAGATTAGCAAAGTTGGTAGTGATTCGCGTGTTGTCTGATGGTTGGTAATTCTCATCAAAGCGAATGCTTTTGATAGCAAATGTGAAATCGTTATTCATCGTGAGTTGGTATCCTATTTCCTTAGATAAAGCAGACTTTTCCTAACTCTGTGCATGGGGACATTTTTGTTTTTTGGTTTTCCCAATCGTTAGGTTGCACAGCGTTCACGACGAATAGTTCGTACTAAAAACGGTGGTCACAGTGCCTAACACCAGAGCAGTCCGTTTTTTATACTTGCTTCACGAGTTGAATAATATTGGTATTGTTTCACATTGAACATGAAAGAAATTCATAGTGGGAATTCCGACCCTGAGGGAACTATCGTAGATACTGTTATTCATTGACACCAATACACGCAACTTGGCGAGCATAGTGCCAATATGTGTAATTAAGAAACTGATGACTCGTAAGGGATTAGCAGTATGTGAACCAGTTTTAAACTTAGAAAACGCATTATATAAACAAGATGCTAACGGCTTTGTTGCGTAATTCGGACAGAAAACCAAGTCGTCCGAAATTGAATAATTATTAAACAATATACTGAGTTTCAG
>NZ_JAWOVY010000012.1:0-145481 GCF_033340155.1 Vibrio sp. 1562 | reverse complement strand
AAGAATTTGCTTGGCGACCATAGCGTTTTGGACCCACCTGATTTCCATGCCGAACTCAGAAGTGAAACGAAATAGCGCCGATGGTAGTGTGGGGCTTCCCCATGTGAGAGTAGGACATCGCCAGGCTTTAAATTTAAGAAGCCCGCTCGAAAGAGCGGGCTTTTTTGCATCTATAGAGTTTTAAAATTAGCTCACTTTATACCTAAAAAGTGTTCATCTAAGGTGCGATATACTTGCTCTCTGCAACCTTCCAAAAGGCTTTAACAAGCGGATTCTCCAGCTGAGTTTTGTTGCAGCAAACACCAAGTTTAAAAGGTTTAATTGGTAAGACTTTTAAACGATTTATCTTTTCTCTTACCGGACTGTTGTTGATTACAACATCAGGTGCTATACCTACTCCACACCCCAATGCAACCATACTTACGATGGCTTCATGTCCGGAGGTTTGTGCGTAGATCTTTGGCTTTATTTTCATTTGTTTGAGCCAAGTATTGGCCCTGTCCCTTGCCGTTCCTGCTTCTGGGAGTATGAATGGAATGACCGACCAGTCTGGTTTTTCTTTTTGTAGCTCTTCAGCAAACGCACTAACCCCAACAGGTACGATGACAGAAAGTGGGATTTCACTGATCGTTTCAAATGCGATTTTATTTGGCATCTGTTCTGACTTGGCTGATATGGCAATATCGGCTTCATCTGCTAGTATTTTGTCGATCGCTTGAGCTGGATCGCCGGTTGATAGTTTGAACTCAATGAAAGGGTTCTGAATACGAAAGTCAGAGATTAGCTCCGGAAGATGGCTGTAGCTTGCAGTAACAGAACAAAAGAGACGGATTTCTCCTTTCAGTTCATCCTCGGTTCCCTTCAGGTGACTCTGATACTGCTGCCATTCGCCAAGAATCTTTAAGGCAACTGGGACTAGCTTTTTACCTTGGATAGTTAAATCAACGCTACGGTTGTCGCGTAAAAACAATTGTTGGCTGGTTTCCTCCTCTAATTTTTGTATCTGTCGGCTTAAGGCTGAAGGGCTAATATGCATTGCCGCTGCGGTCTTGGCGAAACTTTTACTCTCACAGAGATGAATGAAAAGTTGCAGGCTTTTGATATTCATTAAATTTTCATTTCCATGTTGCATAAATTGCAATAACTAATTGTGAATATATCACTTTAAGCAATCTCATGTCTGTTTTAGTATGAAGTTATTCGGTAAGGCAATTACTGACCTCAATGGAAGAATCTCAAAGGAGCACCCAGATGGCTAATTATTTCAATACCCTAAACTTGCGCGAGCAGTTGGACCAATTAGGTCGTTGTCGTTTTATGGACCGCAGTGAGTTCGCTTCAGAAGCGGATTATCTGAAAGGTAAGAAAGTAGTCATTGTAGGTTGTGGTGCTCAAGGTCTTAACCAAGGTCTGAACATGCGCGACTCTGGTCTAGACGTTGCTTATGCGCTTCGCCAAGCCGCGATTGATGAGCAACGCCAGTCATTCAAAAACGCAAAAGACAACGGTTTTGAGGTAGGTAGCTACGAAACGCTAATTCCACAAGCTGATCTAGTAGTAAACCTTACTCCAGATAAGCAGCACACAAACGTTGTTGAGACGGTAATGCCGTTAATGAAAGAAGGCGCAGCACTAGGTTACTCTCACGGTTTCAACGTTGTTGAAGAAGGCATGCAAATCCGTAAAGACCTAACGGTAGTAATGGTTGCACCTAAATGTCCAGGTACGGAAGTTCGTGAAGAATACAAGCGCGGTTTCGGTGTACCGACTCTTATCGCTGTTCACCCAGAGAACGACCCAAAAGGTGAAGGTTGGGATATCGCGAAAGCTTGGGCTGCTGCAACCGGTGGTCACCGTGCTGGCTGTCTAGAGTCTTCTTTTGTTGCTGAGGTGAAATCTGACCTAATGGGTGAGCAAACTATCCTTTGTGGCATGCTACAGGCTGGCTCTATCGTGTGTTACGAGAAGATGATTGCTGATGGTATCGATCCTGGCTACGCTGGTAAGCTTCTTCAATACGGTTGGGAAACCATCACTGAAGCACTGAAGTTTGGTGGTATCACTCACATGATGGATCGCCTAACTAACCCTGCAAAAGTGAAAGCATTTGAGCTTTCTGAAGAGCTAAAAGAACTTATGCGTCCGCTATACAACAAGCACATGGATGACATCATCACCGGTCACTTCTCTAGCACTATGATGGCTGACTGGGCAAACGACGATGCAAATCTACTAGGCTGGCGTGCAGAAACAGGTGAAACTGCTTTCGAAAACTACCCAGAAACTGACGTAGAAATCTCTGAGCAAGAGTACTTCGATAACGGCATCTTGATGGTTGCTATGGTTCGTGCGGGTGTTGAGCTAGCATTCGAAGCGATGACGGCATCTGGCATCATCGATGAGTCTGCTTACTACGAGTCTCTACACGAGCTGCCACTTATCGCAAACACTATCGCACGTAAGCGTTTATACGAGATGAACGTGGTTATCTCAGACACTGCGGAATACGGTAACTACCTGTTCGCTAACGTAGCAACGCCGCTTCTACGTGAGAAGTTTATGCCAGCCGTAAATACTGACGTAATTGGTAAAGGTTTAGGTGAAACGTCTAACCAAGTGGATAACGCGACTCTTATCGCTGTGAATGAAACAATCCGTAACCACCCTGTAGAGTACATCGGTGAAGAGCTACGTGGTTACATGACTGATATGAAGCGTATCGCGGTGGGCGGCTAAATGACTGGCCTTAAGGCTCCATTTCGGTGTCGAAGGTGCTCGTTTACTATCGTACTCCTAGAAATGAAACCTTAATACAGCGTAATTTACTTAGTCTCAAGTAACGCAGTAGATAAACTCCAGGCAGACTGGAGTGATAAATACAAAATAAAACACAACATCTAATCAAAAGGCTTGGTCGCCGTTGACCAAGCCTTTTTGTTTTTAGCCGATTTATCTGCGCGCCGATAAGAAAAACGCTCCTTTGTGAGGAGCGCTTTGATACTTATTTTTCAGCAAGCTTTTCTTCAAGTTGTGCCAACTTCTGTTCCATTTCTGTTAGCTTTTGACGTGTACGTAGTAAAACTTGAGTTTGAACATCAAACTCTTCGCGACTTACAACATCTAGCTTGTTTAGCTGGCCTTGGATTACTTGACGAACTTTCTGATCGACATCAGAGCCCAACTCTTTTACAGGTTGAGGCATTGAGTCGTGAATCTGTTTAGCAATTTGCTCTAATTTCTTTGGGTCAAACATAGTGGCTAAAACTCCTTTTGATTTGTCCTCATTTTAAGTAAATGATACGTGAAAGTCGCCATTTAGATGGCAAAAAAGAGAGCGGCAATAAAAAAGGCCACCGAAGTGACCTTTTTGAATGCCTTAATAGCTTATCTGTTATCCGCTAATTCACGATGAGCTGCTTTCGCTTCGTCAACTCGCGCTAACTTCTCCAAGTCTTTGTCTTCAACAAATACTGGCAGAGGTTTGTGTTTTTCAGCTAGGTAGCTGTAAATCACAGGTAGTACAAATAGTGTGAACAGTGTACCGATTGCAAGGCCAGCAACGATGACGATACCGATACTGAAACGTTGCGCGGCACCTGCACCTGTTGCGTACATCAGTGGGATAAGACCTGCGATCATCGCAGCAGTGGTCATTAGGATAGGGCGAAGACGCACTTTCGCAGCTTCCATCACCGCATCAATACGAGACAGTTTATTATGTAACTGCTCTTCCTTGGCGACTTCACAGATCAAGATACCGTGCTTGGTTATTAGGCCGACCAGCGTGATCAAACCAACCTGCGAGTAGATGTTCATCGAGGCCGTACCCCAGGCCAATGCGATCAAGGCACCACATATTGCCAGAGGTACAGATACCATGATGACAATAGGATCGCGGAGTGATTCAAATTGAATCGCCAGAACGAGGAAGATGATCGCAAGTGCAAGACCGAAGGTTGCATACAAGGCACTACCTTCCGTTACAAACTGACGAGATTCGCCCATGTAATCGTGGTTATAGCCTGCAGGCAGCTTGGTTTGTGCAATATTTTCAAACCAGTCGATTGCGTCACCCATAGCAACACTAGGCGATGGTACTGCACCCACAGTCGCTGAGTTTAGCTGGTTGAAGTGTGGCAAAGAGCGAGGCTCAGCCACCACATCGATAGTAATCAGACTGCCTAATGGAACCGCTTTACCATCCACAGAGCGTACATAGTAGTTCTTCATCGATTCTGGGTTTAGACGCCATTTACGCTCAACTTGAGGGATCACCTCATACGAGCGGCCATTCAGGTCGATTCGGTTTACATAACCATCTGCCATCATGGTGCTGAGAGTGATGCCAATGTCTTGCATAGTCACACCGTAGGCACCCGCTTTGTCTTTATCGATCTTGATCTTCATCGTTGCTGAATCGTAGTTCAAATCCAGGTCGGAATAGACAAACATTGGGCTACTTGCAACATCGGTTAGAATATCGCTAGCGATAGTAAACAAGCTCTCGAAGCTATTTGGTGTTGTAATTACAAACTGAACAGGTAGACCTGAGCCTGCACCTGGAAGCTCTGGCATTTGGAATGCAGTGACAGACATACCAGGTACACTTGATACTAGGCCACCCACACGTTTCGTGATTTCAGATTGGCTTGCCTCTCGTTCACTCCAAGGCTTCAATGTTGCTAGGCCAAACGCTTGGTTTGAGTTTGGTACACCATTAAAGACCTGCGCGTATTCCACCTCCGGTTGATCTGAGAGTATTTGGTTTACGTCATCCATGGTATTTTGGATATAGTCCAAGTTCGCGTTTGATGGTGCGGTACCCATCAGCATGACCACACCTTTATCTTCAGATGGTGCTAGTTCGCTAGGAATAAACTTGAACAAGACCGGTAAGCTTGCAAATACAATGATTGCAAACGCAATAACAACCGGACGATGAGCCATTACCGCTTTCAACATGCCTTCGTAACGAGTGGTCATGCCATCAAGGATATGGTGAACTTTTTGCTCAAACTTGCTTGGCTTCTCGTTCGCCTTCAGCATCTTCGAACACATCATTGGTGATAGTGTCAAAGCGATGATGCCGGATACGAATACTGAACCTGCCAGTGTCAAAGCGAACTCTTTGAACAATGAACCGGTGATACCACCCATCAATGCGATCGGTGCGTACACTGCACCTAGCGTCAATGTCATCGCGATAACTGGAACCGCAATTTCACGTGTACCAATGATTGCAGCTCGGAATGGTGATTCCCCTTCTTTGATGTGACGGTCAACGTTTTCTAGTACAACGATCGCGTCATCCACCACCAGACCGATGGCAAGCACCATCGCCAGTAGCGTCATCAAGTTCCAAGAGAAACCCATTGCCTGCATCACCATTGCCACACCAATCAATGAAAGTGGAATGGTCACGATAGGAATGATTACCGCGCGGAATGAACCTAGGAACAGTGTGATAACCACAAGTACGATTACTGCTGCTTCAAGAATCGTTTTCACTACTTCGTGAATCGATTCGTTGATGGCGATAGTTGAGTCGTACATTACGTTCATTTTGATGTTACTTGGTAGGTTGCGCTCAAGCTGAGGCAACAGTTCAAGTACGTCTGCTGCAATGTTGATTGGGTTAGCACTTGGCGCTGCGTTGATCGCCGCAACCACAGCTTCTTGACCGTTTGCACTTGCGCGATAAACGTCGTGACTCTTCTCTAGCGTTACTTTAGCGATATCACCTAGGCGGATGACATCCCCTTCACCAGTTTTCACGACCAATGCTTCAAGTTCAGCAACGTTTGATACCTGAGTATCTGCGCTACCGTTATAAAGCACGAGCTCACCCGTCGCTTGACCGGTTGCAGATTGGTAGTTGTTGGCGTTAAGAACGCTCATCACATCGGTTGCGGTAAGCTTCAAAGCGCCCATTTTGGCAGGATCTAACCATACGCGCAGTGCGTACTTCATACCACCATACAGGTCAACTTTGGACACACCGTTTACGGTGAACAACTGCGGGTTGATTACACGCTCAAGGTAGTCAGTGATCTGGCTTGAAGATAACTCGTCACTCGTAAAGCCGATGTACAGTACCGCCGTTGTCGAACCTGTCGACATGGTTACGGTTGGGTCTTCGGCTTCTTTTGGTAGCTGTGAACGTACCGAGTTGGTTTTCGCCAGAATGTCAGACAACGCCGCATTTGGATCAGTATTCAACTTCATGTTTACAGTAATGGTCGATTTACCCAGTACCGATTGCGAAGTCATGTAATCAATATTATCGGCTTGCGCTACCGCTTGCTCCAATGGCTGAGTAATAAAGCCTTGGATCAAGTTGGCACTTGCACCGTAGTAACTGGTGGTCACGGTGACCACCGTATTCGTCATTTCAGGGTATTCACGAACCTGCATTTTGAACACCGCTTGCAAACCAAGCAATGCAATCAAAAAGCTGATCGATACCGCTAAAACTGGACGTTTTATAAAAACATCTGTAAAGCGCATGATGCCTCCAACTTAAAGCATTGGTGTTTCAGCAGGTGGGGTAGTTGCATCGCTTTCGACAATGCTTACTTTCGCATGGTTACTCAAACGGACTTGACCCGATGTCACCACTACATCACCTGGCTTCACGCCTTCTAGAATGTGTGCGATATCTTTAGAGCGTTCGCCAACTTTTACCACATGCTGCTTAACGCGTTTTTCGCCATCTTCTTCTGTTACGATGTAAACATTGTCGCCATACAGCGTAAATGTGATCGCGGTTTGAGGTAGCGTGACCTGATTTTCTAATTTAGGCAGAATGATGTTTGCACGCGCGAACATACCACTACGTAGTTTGCCGTCACTGTTAGGGATATCCGCTTGAACTTGAATCAAACCACTTTGTACGTTTACAGCTGGTTCAATCGCAGAAATAGACCCTTTGAAAGGTTGGTCTGGATAAGCGTCAACAAAGATATCCACTTCTTGATCGATATTGATACGTGAAATATCGGTTTGTGGCACGGTGAAGCGCAAGCGCATCACGCTGGTATCTTCAAGGCGAACAATATCGGTGCCCGCCTGTAGGTACTGACCGAGGTACACGTTACGAATACCTACCACACCATCAAATGGCGCTTTGATTTCACGTCGGTCGATGGTTGCTTTCAGGCTTTCAATATCCGCTTTTAAGGAGAAGTAGTTTGCTTCTGCTTCGTCATACGCTTCTTTAGAAATAGAACCTTTTTTGAATAGGCCTTGGTAGCGTTTGTATTTCGCTTCTGCCGCTGGCAACTTAGCTTGCGAGCTCTTCAAATTTGCTTTTTCGACTTCAGAATCAAGCAACACTAATGGCTGACCCGATTTAACTTGAGTACCGGAATCAAACGCGATTTTATCGATAACACCGCTCGTTTCGTTCGCTACCGTCACGCCTTGGTTTGGCTCGATAAAACCAATTGCCTCGATGACTGGTACCCAATCCACCGCTTGCACTTCTGTCACGGTTACTGGGAACTCAGGTTCAGGACGGTTTGCCATGTATTCAGCGATCTTTTGTTGCTTAAATAAATTGAAACCTATCACGCTGCCGAACAAGAGAACGGCGATAAGTAACATAAAGAAAGTCCACTTTTTCATTCTATTAAGAACTCCAAGTTAGTGTTTAATAATTGCATCCCAACTGGCTTCAATAGCGGCCTCTAATGCCGTCTTATCCAGTTGATAAAATCCCAAAGCGTGTTTCCGAGCAAGTGCAACACTTGCCTCAAAACTTAATCCAGAAAGTACTTCGTTATCGAGAAGCTTGAATACTCCCTCGTCTTTGCCCTGATTGAAAAGAAGATCTACTTGGGCAAACATTTGTCTCTCAAGTTCCCGAGCTTTGCTACTATTTGAACAGGGTAAAGATTCATATTGGACTCGGTTGCTGATCGCACTTAAGTTCGAGCTCGCTAGATTCCAAATATTGAGCCACATGGTTCGATAACGCTGTTTTAAAGGCATCTCTTCACTAACACCTAGTTGCACCGCAGTAGCAACACGCTTAGCAACGTTAAGGCGTAGTTCCTCTAAAAGATGTTCTTTATCTGAGAAATAACGGTAAATCGTCCCTGCTGCGACACCTGCCTCATTGGCGAGCTTTTGCATGGAAAGCCCTTGAAAGCCAGATTCAGCAATGAGTTGTTCAGCAGCGACTAAGATTTGTTCTCGTTTATCTACAGCAGGGTTATCCTTCATAATGTCACCCTTTAGTGAATGAACGTTCATTCATTATAGCTTAAATACCCGCCATTTATGCAACAGAATATTGCACTTAATTGGTGTGAAAATTACAAGAAATCAGCATAGCTTTCACGAGGCCACCCCTTTATCATAGGCGCCACATTCATCACCCGCAGAGAATTTCTATGAAGCTGAACCCTAGTCAAGATGAAGCCGTGAAATACGTGTCTGGTCCATGCCTAGTGCTAGCTGGTGCTGGCTCGGGCAAAACTCGTGTTATTACCAATAAAATCGCTTATCTGGTTCAGCAATGTGGTTACAAAGCGCGTAACATTGCGGCGGTGACGTTTACCAACAAAGCGGCACGTGAAATGAAGGAGCGTGTAGGTCAAACGTTAGGGAAAGGTGAGTCTAAAGGTTTGATGGTATCAACATTCCACACTTTAGGATTGAACATCATCAAGCGTGAGTACAAGCATTTAGGGTTGAAAGCGGGCTTCTCACTGTTTGATGACCAAGACCAGCTAGCGCTGCTCAAGGAGCTTACTGAAAAGCAGCTTGATGGTGATAAAGATCTGCTACGTCAGCTTCTGAGTTGTATTTCCAACTGGAAAAACGACATGTTGACGCCAGAGCAAGCCAAAGCGCGTGCGCAAGGTGAACAGCAACAATTGTTTGCGTTCTGTTTTGATATGTACCAAAAGCAAATGAAAGCCTATAACGCGCTTGATTTTGATGACCTAATTTTGATGCCCGTTTTACTCTTACGTAATCATGAAGACGTTCGTCAGCGTTGGCAGAATCGTATCCGTTACCTACTGGTTGACGAGTATCAAGATACCAACACGAGTCAGTATGAGCTGGTCAAATTAATTGTCGGAGAACGTGGACGATTGACGGTTGTAGGGGATGACGATCAGTCTATTTATTCATGGCGTGGTGCGAAACCTCAGAACCTCGTGTTGCTGGGTGAAGATTATCCGAATTTGCGTTTGATTAAGCTAGAGCAAAACTACCGTTCAACGAGTCGAATCCTGCGTGCGGCCAACATTTTGATAGCTAACAACCCTCACGTCTATGAGAAGTCCCTGTTCTCTGAAATTCCTGACGGTGAAAAACTCAAAGTGTTGTTGGCTAAAAATGAAGAGCACGAAGCAGAGCGCGTAACGGGTGAACTAATTGCGCATAAGTTCCTAAACCGTACCGAATATAAAGATTATGCGATTCTATATCGTGGTAACCACCAATCACGTTTGATTGAAAAGTCTCTGATGCAAAACCGTGTACCGTATAAAATTTCTGGCGGCACCTCGTTTTTTGCGCGCGCAGAGATTAAAGACATCATGGCGTATTTGCGCGTTTTGGTTAATCCGGATGACGACAATGCATTTTTGCGCATTGTGAATACTCCACGACGTGAAATTGGCCCAGTAACGTTAGAGAAGTTAGGCAGTTATGCCAATATGCGAGGGAAGAGCCTGTTTGAATCGAGCTTTGAAATGGGGCTCGAACAGCACCTAACGGGACGTGGTCTAGAAAACTTGCGTCGTTTCACCCAATGGCTAGTGGCGATTGCTGATCAAGCTGAGCGTGGTGATACCGTCGAAGCGGTTCGTTCGCTAGTTCGTGATATCCATTATGAAGATTGGCTATACGAAACTTCAGCAAGTCCGAAAGCCGCTGAAATGCGAATGAAAAACGTTTCTGACCTTTATTCATGGATAGTGGCGGACCTAGAGGGTGACAACTACGATCAAGAAGAGAAAACGTTAAAAGAAGTCGTTCAACGTTTGACCTTGCGTGACATGATGGAGCGCGGTGAAGAAGATGAAGACAGTGATGCAGTACAACTGATGACCTTGCACGCATCAAAAGGCCTTGAGTTCCCATATGTATACTTAATTGGGTCCGAAGAAGGTATTTTACCGCACCAAACCAGTATTGATGAAGATAACGTGGAAGAAGAGCGTCGCCTGATGTACGTTGGTATTACTCGAGCGCAACGTGAACTGACTTTCACTATGTGCAAAGAGCGTCGGCAGTTCGGCGAGTTGATCAAACCGACTCAAAGCCGCTTTTTGGATGAGTTGCCATTTGATGACGTTGAATGGGAAGTAAACAAAAAGCCAGTATCAGCAGAAGAGCGTATGGCGAAAGGTCAAGCACACATTGCCAATATTCGAGCAATGTTTAAGAAGTAAAGTAACCTTGTTCTCACTGACTAAAAACAAAAAGGCTTGCCAACTGGCAAGCCTTTTTCGTTGATGTCTTTACTTATAGACCTTCAATCATGTGGTCAATTGCTGCGATGATTTCATCGTCAGAACAGTCCATACAGGTTCCTTTGGCTGGCATCGCATTGAAGCCTTCTAATGCGTGCTTCACTAACGTATCTTTGCCTTGTGCAATACGTGGTGCCCAATCATCGGCATTACCTGTTTTAGGTGCGCCGTTTACACCAGATGCGTGACAAGCAATACAAAAAGTACCATAAACTGTGGCGCCATCACGTGGACCGGTTGGTTCTTCTTTCACTGGCTCAGAACCCGCTAGATAAACATCACCGACAGGTTGGATGCGTTCTGCGATCGCATCGTATTCAGTTTGGCTGATGTCAGAAGCTAAAGCTGCCGTAGAAAACGTTAAGGCAGCGAACAAAACGCTAATCATTTGTCGAGACATATCCATTAAACCCACTTCACATTCCCGAGGTAAGTGACTTACCTATTTATATAGTTAGAGTATTAATGCCGAGCAGAGAAATCATTAAATTCCACTGAATGGCATAGAATGATTAGACAACTTGGTTGCAGCTGTTAAATCAATGTAAATAATGGGTGATTATATCCCGATAACTTGTTGCAATAAACAACAAGTTATCCATGACAGGGCGTGAATCACATCAAAAATCCACTTTAACGGAAGATAACTGTCGAAAAAGAGACCAAACGATAAAAAAAGTAAAAAAAGTACTAGACGGCATAGTGTGATATCCGTATTATTCCACTCCGCCGATAGGGCATGCGCCCGTAGCTCAGTTGGATAGAGCGTTGGCCTCCGGAGCCAAAGGTCGAAGGTTCGAATCCTTTCGGGCGTACCATTGCCTCGGAGGATACATCGGTAAAAATCAGTGGTGGCTATAGCTCAGTTGGTAGAGCCCCGGATTGTGATTCCGGTTGTCGCGAGTTCAAGTCTCGTTAGCCACCCCATTCTTTCTTTTTTAGATTGAATGCGGTAGCATTGCTCCCAATCTTGATTCAATCAAGATAAAACATCGTCGGTGAATAGCGCAGCTTGGTAGCGCATCTGGTTTGGGACCAGAGGGTCGGGGGTTCGAATCCCTCTTCACCGACCACTATTTAGTTTATGGCTATATAGAGCGGTAAACAGAAAAAATTGATGGTGGCTATAGCTCAGTTGGTAGAGCCCTGGATTGTGATTCCGGTGGTCGCGAGTTCGAATCTCGTTAGCCACCCCATTAATTAAGGTGATTTCTTAGTTGAAGTGTCCTGTCTGATTTGAGAAAATCAGCAAATACAGTTCGGTGAATAGCGCAGCTTGGTAGCGCATCTGGTTTGGGACCAGAGGGTCGGGGGTTCGAATCCCTCTTCACCGACCACTATTAGAAAGCCTGCTTTTTAGCAGGCTTTCGTCGTTTTAGAGTTTATGATCTCGCTTGGACTGTATTAGTCGGTAATGTATCAATGGATTTGAACCCAAGTGGGGTTCGCCTGAAGTTAGAATTCGGCTCTTCACCGACCGCTATTTAGAGCCCCAGTCGAAAGACTGGGGCTTTTTTGCATCTCTCCTGAAAAGAATCGGCATTCCATTTCAATTTTTCCCAAAAGTGTACAGCTCTAGGGGCTTTTGACCACCTATGATCCAAATGCTTTTCGAGCTGACAAAATAAACCCCAGAGCAGTGTCTGGGGTTTTGTAGTTTTCTAATCCGCTGCTTTTATTGGGCGAGTGTTTTAAGGATTTCTTTCAGTTCTACCGTTTCTTGGATTTCAAAACTTGGCGTTATATCCGTTGAGTTGCTTGCGCCTGTCGCATTCACCCATACACTCAAAATGCCCATATTGTTAGCGCCAGCAATGTCAGCAGGTAAAGAGTCGCCCACGTGTAGAGCCTCTTCTGGTTTTACTTCGACCAAGTCGAGCGCTTTTTGGAAAATACTTGTAGCAGGTTTCTCTTCTGGCTCTTCTCCTCCCACAATAATATGGTCCACCCAGTTGCTCATTTGTGTCGCGTTTAATTTAGGGTGTTGAGAAAAAATCGGGCCGTTAGTGATCACGACGAGTTTGTAATGTTGACGAAGGTCGCTGAGCATTTCTTTTACACCAGGGAAGAAAGTGAACGCGCCCATACGTGCAGAGTCAAAGTAGTCTTGAGCTTGTTGAGCCTCTTTTGCAGTGATGCTGACGCCTTGCTCCGCCAAGATGTTTTGGATCAGGCCACAACGGAAGGCATTTTCATCGGGTAGCAGAGCAACAAGGTGAGGGAACTCAGCATTCAGCTTTTTGTATACACCCTGTAAGTAGCGCTGCAAAAAAGCTTTTGGCTCAGTCACTTGTGGGTAGGTTTTATGAATCCAAGTTGTAAACGCTTGTCCTGCAACTTTATCGGCTTGTGACGTTGCACATAAAGTCTCGTCCATATCAAAAAAAATCGCTTTAAGCACAGGGGCTCCTTTTATTTACGGCTTGGCTTTGACACTGTTCATCTATTATCCCACTCTCAATTGTGTCGTAAAGGGTTAAAACCGGCGAGTTTTCTTATGACGTACGAATGAAGATAGCGGTACTTTCCTTTGCTTAGTCAATAAACCGCTTAAGTGGCGCATAATCTGCATTGGAGCAGGATTTGTGTGGTTTTGCTGTTTTGTTCACGTTTTGACCTATCCTTTCTCTTCCTAAGTTTGGCTTTTTGTATTTGCCGACTATTTTATTAATAGTTTTTTATGTTGAAAAAACACTTTTTGCATATGATATTGTTTGTTAAATGTTAATAAATGCACATGAATAATATGGTTAATGATCTTGTTTAGCTCATGTTTACTTTTAGAGCATTTTTCTAGTTTTATTGGTGCATGACGCACAAAAATAGTGTGATATGAAAATGGTCAAATACTTGTTAATGCATTTTTATTCGCTAATTGTGCGTTTATTTAATGTTTTTTCGGCGGAATATACTTTAATTGTTGCTTTTTTGTGTGATTTTTGCCAAATTATTTCCGCATTAAGATTTCAGAGTATTATTCTGAATTTGAACGGATTCATTCAGGTGATGAATGGTGCCTTTGGCATGATTCGATACCACAGACAAGGCAGTAGAGGTCTGAAATGTCACTATTAGAAGTGAAAAACCTTCGTATTGAATACCCATCCCGACACGGCGTTCACGCTGCCGTGAAGTCACTTTCTTTTCATATTGAACGTGGTGAAATCGTGGGTGTTGTTGGCGAATCAGGTGCGGGTAAATCCACCGTTGGTAACGCCGTTATTGATTTGCTTAGCCCTCCAGGTCGCGTTGCTAGCGGCGATGTTTTCTTGGATGGAGAAAAAATTTCTGGCCTATCACCAGAAGCGATGCGTAAGGTTCGTGGCTCGAAAATAGGTTTTATTTTCCAAGATCCGATGACCTCGCTCAATCCACTTTTTACTGTTGAGCAACAGCTGAAAGAGACGATCCACGCCAACATGAAGGTCTCTGATGAAGAGGCGTATCAGCGCGCGCTTTCTCTTATGCAGCAGGTTGGTATTCCGCAACCAGAAAACCGCTTAAAACAGTACCCGCACCAATTCTCTGGTGGTATGCGTCAGCGTGTTGTCATTGCCATTGCTTTGGCTGGTGAGCCTGATCTCATCATTGCGGACGAACCAACTACGGCGTTAGACGTTTCTATCCAAGACCAAATCCTCAACTTGATCCGCGAGCTGTGTATCAAGAACAATGTCGGCTGTATGTTGGTTACTCACGATATGGGTGTCGTCTCCAACGTCACCGATCGCGTGGCGGTAATGTATCGTGGTGACTTGGTGGAGTTTGGACCAACAGCCAAAGTATTGGGCGATCCTGATCACTCTTATACTCGCAGTCTAATTTCAGCGGTACCACGTTCAGACAGAAAGCTAGATCGTTTCCCGTTAGTAAGCTATATCGAAGAAGCGGCGGAAATGGAGCCACTCGATATCAAGAACCACTGGTTAGGACAAAGCCAAGATGAGCGTGAGTACACTGGCCCGCTTTTGGACGTGAAGAACGTCAATCTTCGCTTTGTTACCAAAGACTCTTTGTTCGAGAGCCGCCGAGAATACGTGCAAGCATCTAATAATGTGAGCTTTGAAGTGCACGAAGGCGAAACCTTTGGTTTGGTGGGCGAGTCTGGTTCAGGTAAATCGACCATTGCACGTGTGATTGCTGGTTTATACCAACCTAACTCTGGTCAGGTGAAATTCGAGGGCATTGACCTGACCGCTTTAACCTCTGAGAAAGAGCGCCGCCCGATGCGTCGTCAAATGCAGATGGTGTTCCAAAACCCATATACTTCAATGAACCCTCGTATGAAGGTATTCGATATTATTGCTGAGCCAATCCGTTTCCATAAATTGACGAAAAACGAGTCGGAAACTCGCCAAATCGTGAATGACCTATTGGATCATGTTGGTTTGGGTCGAATGGCTGGGCTTAAGTACCCTCATGAATTCTCCGGTGGTCAGCGTCAGCGTATTTCTATTGCGCGTGCGTTGGCGACTCGTCCTCGACTTTTGATTTGTGATGAACCGACCTCAGCACTGGACGTATCGGTACAGGCACAAATTCTAAACTTGCTGAAAGATCTGCAAAGTGAGCTGAACTTGACTATGTTGTTTATCAGCCACGATTTACCTGTTATTCGTCAGATGTGTGACCGAGTAGGTGTGATGCAAATGGGTACACTTTTAGAAGTGGCACCAACAGAACAGTTATTCACGGCACCTCAACACGAATACAGCAAAAAATTGATTTCTCTGATGCCGGAGTTTACTGGCTTGCGAGAAGAGATCGAAACGGCATAAACCAAGCAATTCGCTTGGCTAACCTTTAGTCATAACAAAGACGCAAACACAACAACAAGGGATCCGTATCCCCGCATGAAGGAGTTATGCAAATGAAAACCATGAAAAGCAAATTAGCAGTGGCGCTAATGGCTGCGGGCCTAAGCTTTAACGCAATGGCAGCAGATATCAAAGTTGGCTATGCAGCTGACCCAGTATCGCTTGACCCACATGAGCAGCTATCAGGTGGCACACTGCAAATGTCACACATGGTATTTGATCCGTTGGTTCGCTTTACTCAAAAAATGGATTTCGAGCCTCGCCTAGCGGAAAGTTGGGAACGTATTAACGATACGACTGTTCGTTTCAAACTGCGTGAAGGTGTGAAATTCCATTCTGGCAATACTCTAACTGCTGACGACGTCGTGTGGACGTTCCAGCGTTTACAAAGCTCTCCTGACTTTAAAAACATCTTCGACCCGTACGAGAAAATCGTCAAAGTGGACGACAACACGTTCGATCTTGTAACTAAAGGTCCTTACCCACTAGTGCTGCAAACCGCAACGTACATTTTCCCAATGGACAGCAAGTTCTACACTGGCAAAACTGCGGACGGCAAAGACAAGTCTGAGCTAGTGAAGCACGGTAACTCATTTGCATCGACTAACGTATCTGGCACGGGTCCATTCATTGTGACTTCACGTGAACAGGGCGTAAAAGTGGAATTTGAACGCTTTAAAGATTACTGGGACAAAGAGTCGAAAGGTAACGTTGATAAGCTAACGCTTGTGCCAATCAAAGAAGACGCAACTCGTGTAGCAGCGCTGCTTTCTGGCGGTGTTGACATGATTCACCCTGTAGCGCCAAACGACCACAAACGCGTTGAAGATGCTGACGGCATCGACCTAGTTACGCTACCTGGTACTCGTATCATCACGTTCCAACTAAACCAAAACAGCAACGAAGCATTGAAAGACGTTCGCGTTCGCCAAGCGATTGTTCACGCAATCAATAACGAAGGTATCGTGAAGAAAATCATGAAAGGCTTCGCAACGGCCGCTGGTCAGCAAAGCCCGGCAGGTTACGTAGGTCACGATGACAAACTGGTTCCTCGCTACGATTTGAAGAAAGCGAAAGAACTGATGAAAGAAGCGGGTTACGAAAACGGCCTGACGCTAACGATGATCGCACCAAACAACCGTTACGTGAATGATGCGAAAGTAGCACAAGCGGCAGCGGCAATGTTGTCTAAGATCGGTATCAAGGTTGATCTGAAGACCATGCCAAAAGCGCAATACTGGCCAGAGTTCGACAAGTGTGCGGCAGACATGCTGATGATCGGTTGGCACTCAGATACAGAAGACTCAGCGAACTTCAACGAGTTCCTAACGATGACTCGTAACGAAGAAACCGGTCGTGGTCAGTACAACTGTGGTTACTACTCAAACCCAGAAATGGACAAAGTGGTTGAAGCTGCGAACGTAGAAACGGATCCTGCGAAACGTGCAGAAATGCTGAAAGGTGTAGAAGCAACACTATACAACGACGCAGCATTCGTACCGCTACACTGGCAAAGTGAAGCGTGGGGTGCGAAGTCTAACGTGAAAGCGGCAGACATCGTTAACCCAATGGTAATGCCTTACTTCGGTGACCTAGTGGTTGAATAATCACGGTTAGTCGACTTTGAGGAGGGATGGATTTCCCTCCTCAACTTAAAGCACTCGACTCAGTTTTGTTTCAGTCGGATTGAGTGGGTTATTTAGACTGAATTTTCTCTCTAATTTAGAGATCTATGGATAGTTAAGGGGCAAGGAATGTTTTCGTTTCTGGTCAAGCGCCTGTTTCAGGCACTGATAGTGATGTTTGTGATCAGTTTGGTGGCGTTTGCCATTCAGGACAACCTGGGTGATCCGCTGCGTGAGCTTGTAGGTCAGTCGGTTTCGGAATCGGAGCGTCAAGCGCTACGCGACGACTTGGGCCTGAACGATCCCTTTATCACAAAGTACACGCGCTTTGTGGGTAATGCACTGCAAGGTGATTTGGGTACCTCATATTTTTTCAAGCGACCTGCGGTTGAGGTGATCCTCGATAAGCTGGTGGCAACATTAGAGCTCGTGTTTGGCGCGACGCTCATCATTATCGTTTTCTCTATACCACTCGGGGTGTATTCCGCGATTCACCCGAAGAGTGTCTTTACCAAATTTGTTATGGCGATGAGTAGTGTCGGCATCTCGATTCCGGTGTTCCTAACCGCAATCATGCTGATGTACGTCTTCTCCATCGAACTCGGCTGGCTGCCTTCCTATGGGCGAGGTGAAACCGCTAACGTACTCGGTTGGGAATCTGGCTTCTTTACCATTGATGGTATCAAGCACCTCATCCTACCTTGTATTGCGCTAGCGTCTATCATGCTGCCGTTGTTCATCCGTTTGGTACGTTCAGAAATGCTGGAAGTACTGAGTTCGGAATACATTAAGTTCGCCAAAGCAAAAGGTTTGAACTTACAAAAGATTTATTACCAACATGCACTTAAGAACACCATGCTACCAGTATTGACGGTAGGTGGCGTGCAGATTGGTACCATGGTGGCCTACACCATTCTTACTGAAACCGTGTTCCAATGGCCGGGCACTGGCTTCCTTTTCCTAGAGGCAATCAACCGTGTAGATACACCGCTGATCACTGCCTACGTTATCTTTGTTGGTCTGATCTTCGTGGTAACCAATACCATCGTTGACTTGCTGTACGGCATCATCAACCCAACTGTGAACCTAACTGGAAAAGGAGCTTAATCATGAGCCAATCAAATTTAACACCAGCTCCTGCTCCATCAGCGTGGCAGCGTTTCAAAGAGTCAGATTTTCTGTATTACTTCAAACGCGACAAAGTGGCGATGGCGAGTTTTACCGTCTTTATGATGTTCTTAGTATTGGCATTGGCTGCACCGATTCTTGCGCCAACAGACCCGTACGATCTGACGTCTATCGACATCATGGACTCTGAGTTGCCACCTTCGTGGATGGAAGATGGCGATGAGCGCTTTGTGTTGGGTACTGACGAGCAAGGCCGCGATATTTTATCGACCATTCTTTACGGCTCTCGTTTGTCTTTGACGATCGGCTTTTTAGCCGTCGGTCTTCAGTTGGTACTGGGTATCATCATTGGTTTGTCGGCGGGTTACTTCGGTGGTCGTATCGATAGCTTCTTGATGCGCTTTGCGGATGTTCAACTATCGTTCTCAACCATGATGGTGGCGATCATCGTATCGGCCATCTTCAAAGCCAGCTTTGGCAGTGATTTTTACAGCCAATATGCGGTGGTCATGCTGGTGGTGATCATCGGTGTGGCAGAATGGCCGCAATACGCACGTACCATTCGCGCCTCGGTATTGGCAGAGAAGAAGAAAGAATACGTCGAAGCGGCGCGTGTGATGGGCTTTAAAGCTCCGCGAATCATGTTCCGTCACATTCTGCCGAACTGTCTATCGCCAATCTTGGTTATCTCGACGGTACAGGTAGCGAACGCGATCATGTCGGAAGCGGCACTGTCATTCCTAGGTTTGGGTCTTCCTGTTGATCAGCCGTCACTAGGTGCGCTGATCAGCATCGGCTTTAACTACATCTTCTCAGGTGCGTGGTGGATTACTGCCTTCCCAGGCATCGTGCTCGTAACATTGGTTTTGGTTATCAACCTGTTGGGCGACTGGCTACGTGATGTATTCAACCCGAAACTGTACAAAGGATAAGAATTTTCCCACCAAGCGTTGTAAATTCGCTTAATTCCTTCCTAAACTGAGAGCCGGATGCAAATTCCGGCTCTTTTTTTGCTAGTTATTCTTTGTTCACATTTTTTTGGCGCTTTGCCGCCATAATGACCTTACCCACTAATTTAGAGTGAAGTGTATGGAAATGAAGAAGGCACAACACCCATCTCGTATCTTCCAAGCAAGCCTAGCTTTCGGCTTGTCGCTGGTATGCGCCCAGTTTTCTAGCCCAGTATCGGCGGAGGAGTTCCTTTGCCAAGCCACTCAAGCCAGCGAGAAAGAATTACCGATGCTTGAGAAAACGTGCCCAATTGGTAACGGAGTATGGGGAAAGAAAGTGCCGCAGGGGGGCAACTACCTTTACTGGATTCAATGCGGATTGCTACCCAAGCCTATGTCTCTCGCGAAAGCTAAGCCTCTCTATAGTAAAATCACGACTGACGTATGGATGAAGCCTGAATCCAAAGGCTATCGCTGTTTGATTGGACCTTACAAGGCATTGTCTGATGCGAGGGATGACTTACGAGGAGTCAAAACCTTGTCGAATTACAAAGAGGCGTTCATCCGAGTGGTTGGGAAAGGGACGAAACAACCAGTAACACCACCTACACCTAAATCTACTGTATCGTCGAAATCAGCCGCATCTTCGGTTAAGCCAACACCGACGGTGACCCCGAAACCCGCGCCAGTTCCTGCTGTGCGAGCTGATACCGACGCCTTTAAAGCGCGGGCAGAGAAGCCAGATACCAAGGCAAAAAGTTCACGTGATAGCTCTTCGTCTAAGCCTGTTGCTAAGACCAAAGCGAAGCCAATTGTCACCGGAAATGATGACATTGAAGTTCGCTTGAGTACTTCAGTACAGGGCAAAACGTACGTGGTCCCATATTTACTCGATCACCATAATCAGTTTTACATGGAACATGGTAAGCCGTGGAACCGCCTCAACTACGAAAACTCGCACAAAGTATGTCAGCAACTGGGTATGAGCTTAGCCAACCCTGCAGAGTTTAAAGCGCTGAGGGCGTCTGGGGTGATGGAAAAAAATCAATGGCCACTGCAACTGCCGTATTGGGGCAAAGATAAGAAAGGTTTGTTCGCCGATCGTGAGCCCAATCAGCTCACCGGAACCTCATTATTGAACGTGGTGTGCGTGAAATAACGACTCAGATATTGCGGTCAAAATATAGAAGAAAGCCCCGAGTTCGGGGCTTTTTTGCGGTCTCAAATATTATCGCTATTTAAGTGGCGTTTCTTTGTGATGCGTTTGCTAATACGCTCTACCACTGATATTCATCTCATTTTGCGAATTATTTTCACTGAACTTGTCGGCAGAGAGTCTATTCGTCATAATGTTACTTGTAACATTACTGATAAATCACATATTTATGGCTCAACAGAATAAGAAAACTCGTACGACATTGCAGGATGTCGCAGACCAGGTTGGCGTCACGAAGATGACCGTTTCACGCTATATGCGTAACCCTGAATCGGTGGCAGAAAAGACTCGTGCTAAGATTGCGACTGCGATTGAAGAGATGGGTTACATCGAAAACCGTGCACCGGCGATGTTGTCAAAGTCCTCCAGTAAAGCCATTGGTATTTTACTGCCGTCTTTGTCCAACCAAATTTTTGCTCCCTTTGTTCAGGGCATAGAGATGGTGACCAAAGCCAATGGCTATGAGACGCTTTTAGCGCATTTTAGCTACGATGAGCTTGAAGAAGAGCGTAAGATCGCGTCATTACTCTCTTATCAAGTCGATGGACTTATTCTAACTGAAAGCCATCACACGCCGCGTACATTACAGATGATCAAAAATGCGGGCATTCCGGTGGTCGAAACCATGGAACTGCCATCGGAGCCGATTGATATGGCGGTTGGACTCGATCATGAAGATGCGTCGTACGCCGTGGTTAAGCAGATGCTAGATACGGGGAAGCGTACAATCGTCTATTTTGGCGCGCGTCTGGATACGCGAACCAAATTGCGGATGCAAGGTTACGATCGCGCGATGACAGAAGCAGGGCTAGAACCCAAACATGTATTAACTGGTGATCATTCTAGTTTTTCTTTAGCGCATGATTTGCTCGAACGCGCACTGGAAACGCACCCAACGCTCGATGGGGTGTTCTGTACCAACGATGACATCGCAATTGGCACCATGCTGAGTGCGCAGCAACGTGGCATTCAAGTTCCACAGAAATTGGCAGTGGCGGGCTATAACGCGCTGGATATCGGTCAAACCATCAGCCCGAAACTGACCAGCGTTGATACGCCGCGTTTCCAAATTGGTGTAAAGAGCGCAGAGCTATTAATTGCGCGCCTGAAAGGCGAAACGCAAGAAGAAAAAGTCTTCGATATGGGGTATCAGATCACGTCGGGAGAGAGTGTTTAACTAATTGTTAACTGCTCTTTGTATTCGCTCATCAATGGTATTGGTAGGTTAGGGTATGGCACATCAGCTGGATGCATTGGATCTCAACTTAATGCGTTTATTAAAAGCCGTGGTGGAAAACCGCAGCATCAAGCTGGCCGCAATGCAGCTTGGCATTTCTCAACCGAGCGCCAGCCGCGGTGTGATGAAGTTGAAGCAAGTGTTTGATGACCCGCTTTTTGTGCGTAAAGCACATGGGGTAGAGCCATCACCCATGGCGATTCGTCTCGCCGCCGAGTTCGACAATATGGTTGCGCCACTGGAAAAAGTGGTGCAAGAATTTGAAGTGTTCGACCCACTGCAATACCAAGGGCAGATTGCGATTGTAACTGACCCTTATTTGATGGATGAACAAGGGCAGCGACTGCTCACTGGTTGTCATCGAGCCTTTCCCAAAGCGCACTTTGCCTTTTCCAGCTGGAATACTTACTCGCACGATGAAATGTTAGAAGGCGAGCACGATTACTGCATTCTTGACCAAGAGACCGAGCTGTCGAAAGACATTTACATGCGCCCGTTATTCGTTGAAAAACGAGTGATTTTGGCGCGCAAAAACCACCCAACGTTGTCGAAAGTCAGCAATGATTGGGACACGGTGTCCAAACTACCACTCGTCTCTTTGCCTGCGCCTGCGTCATATAAACCGCTTTGTACCGTGGAGTCCGAGTATCGACGCATGGGTTATGAGCCAGTAGTGTTACTGAAGTCCTATAATTTGCGTTTGGCTTGCCAAATGTTGCAAGAAACCGACGCGATTATGTATGCCAGTCAAAGCTCGGCATTGTTGATGCCAGAACTCGCCTCTTACGCAATGCCACCCGTTAATCGTGAGTTTAGCCAGTTTGTTGTCTCTGGCGGTTTCCTTCAAACCAACCGCAACCATCCTTTGCACAGACACCTGCATAAAGTGGTGCGACAAACCCTCAATACGCCGCTGATTTTTACGCAATGACGTCACCTTATGGCATCGGCTGAATGAGAGAGTAGATGCTTTAACCTTATCAATATTGTGTGATTACATAGACAACTTACTTCTTAAGATATTCAAAAATGAATATCTCAATTACCTGTCTCTTTTTCCTACCCAGCGCTAACCTTATCTCAAATAGTCAGGAGAAGTGGCTCATTTTTATCTTTTTAACTTTTGAATGTCGATACAGGTACGCGGCATTCACCATTCTCCGTTATGCATTTTTTTAATTTCTGATGGAGGATTAATCATGCTAGTTGCACGTCTATTTTTATTGCTCGCCATCGTTGCCGAAGTGGCTGGCACCAGCACTATGTCTCTTATCGGACAAGGGCACGGGTGGTGGGGCTACATCGTAATGTATGTGCTGATCGCAATCTCTTACTACTTTCTCGCGTTTGCCGCGAAGAAAATATCGATAGGTGTGGCATACGCTGTTTGGGAAGGGTTAGGTATCTCGTTGATCACCGTGGTGTCGATCATCGCCTTTGATGCCAACTTAAACCATCAAGAGTTGTTTGGTTTGATGTTAGCCGTTGTTGGCATTGTGTGTGTGACCTTAGGGGAATCACATGGTCAACCTAACGCCAAGAAAAATGCCGATAAACCGGCAAAAGAACGTTCATTTTCTACTAGTACAAGGTGCGAATCATGAGTCAATTTTTTACGATGTCATTTGGATTTGTCGTGATGGCTGCCTTGGTCGATATCATGGCCAATATGGCGCTGACACGCTCAAAAGGTTTTAAATATAAAGGCTGGGGCATTGCGGCGATTGTGTTGGTACTGACAGCATTCACGCTGTTGGCACAAGCGGTGAAAGAGATCGACTTAGCCATTGCTTATGCCTCTTGGGGTGCGATCGGTATCTTGGGTACCGCAGTGGGTGGAGCCTTGCTGTTTAAGCAGAAACTCAAGCCAATCGGCTGGTTTGGTATCTTTGTGGTGATTGCTGCCGTCGTGGTGATGAAGACCGCTTGATGTAATTTAATGAATGCTAGATATCGTCATTCTGAGTAGCAAGAGACGAGTGTGATTCAGAATCTACCAACAAAAAGTGCTGTGGAAGAGGGGTTTTCTCTGGCTTCACAGCACCTTGATATTAGATTCCTGATCTCGCCTAGGCTCGTCGGAATGACGGACTCATTCATTTTTAAAAAGAACAGAGGCCAATCCTAAAGTTCGTCATTTTGAACAGCAAGAGACGAGCGTGATTCAGAATCTACCAACAAAAAGTGCTGTGGAAGAGGGGTTTTCTCTGGCTTCACAGCATTTTGCTATTAGATTCCTGATCTCGCCTAGGCTCGTCGGAATGACGGATTCATTCGTTTTTTGGAAAGAACTGAGGCTAATCCCAAAGCTCGTCATTCTGAACAGCGAGGGACGAGCGTGATTCAGAATCTACCAACAAAAAGTGCTGTGGAAGAGGGGTTTTCTCTAGCTTCACAACACGTTGATAGTAGATTCCTGATCTCGCCTAGGCTCGTCGGAATGACGGATTCATTCGTTTAAAAAGAACCGAGGCCAATCCTAAAGCTTGCCATTCTGAACTGCGAGGGACGGTCGTGATTCAGAATCTACCAACAAAAAGTGCTGTGGCAGAAGTGTTTTTTCTGGCTTCACAGCACGTTGATATTAGATTCCTGATCTTGCTGAGGCTCGTCGGAATGACGGATTCATTCGTTTTTTAGAAAGAACCGAGGCCAATCCTAAAGTTCGTCATTTAGAACAGCGAGGGACGAGCGTGATTCAGAATCTACTAACAAAAAAGTACAGTGGCAGAGGAGTTTTCTCTGGCTTCACAGCACGTTGATATTAAATTCCGATCCTGCTGAGGCTCGTCGGAATGACGGATTCATTCGCTTTTTAGAAAGAACAGAGGCCAATCCTAAAGCTCGTCATTCTGAATAGCGAGGAACGAGTGTGATTCAGAATCTACCAACAAAAAGTGCAGTGGCAGAGGAGTTTTCTCTGACTTCACTGCACGCTGATATTAAATTCCTGATTTTGCTTAGGCTCGTCGGAATGACGGATTCATTCGTTTCTAGAAAGAACCGAGGCCAACTCCAAAGCTTGCCATTCTGAATAGCGAGGAACGAGTGTGATTCAGAATCTACCAACAAAAAGTGCAGTGGCAGAGGGGATTTTCTCTGGCTTCACAGCTCATTGATATTAGATTCCTGATCTCGCTTAGACTCGTCGGAATTACGGATTCATTCGTTTTTAGAAAGAGCGGTGGCCAATCTCAAAAACTCGTCATTCTGAACAGCGAGGGACGAGTGTGATTCAGAATCTACCAACAAAAAGTGCTGTGGCAGAGGAGTTTTCTCTGGCTTCACGCATTTTGCTATTAGATTCCTGATCTCGCCTAGGCTCGTCGGAATGACGGATTCATTCGTTTTTTAGAAAGAACTGAGGCCAATCCCAAAGCTCGTCATTTTGAACAGCGAGGGACGAGCGTGATTCAGAATCTACCAACAAAAAAGTGCTGTAGCAGAGGGGTTTTCTCTGGCTTCACAGCACGTTGATATTAGAGTCCTGATCTCGCCTAGGCTCGTCGGAATGACGAGGTCTTTCTTCTCGCCTTAAACAATAAAGCTTGCGCCTTCTTCTGCACTCGATACGTTTTGGCGGATCACGCTAAACAAGCCTCGTCCCCAAGTTTGTTGGGTCGATTCGGTATCGAAATGAATCAACTCGCGACCAGTGGTATCGCTTAAGTTGTTCAGTTCGCCCGTTTGGCAATCCAGATGAATCAAATCACCGTTGCGCACCAAACCAATCGCGCCACCACGAATGGCTTCTGGAGAAACGTGAATCGCAGACGGAATTTTACCGGATGCACCAGATAAACGACCGTCCGTCACTAGCGCGACTTTAAAGCCCGCTTTCTGCACGTTGCCGAGGATTGGCATCAGTTTATGCAGTTCAGGCATGCCGTTTGCCGCTGGGCCGTTGTGTGTGACCACAACGATGCAGTCTTTGTTCAGCTCGCCACGTTTGTATGCGGCTTCCACTTCGTGTTGGCATTGGAATACGATCGCTGGTGCCACAATCACGCGTTGCTCTTCTTTCACCGCAGACACTTTCACCACGGCTTTGCCTAAGTTGCCAGTCAATACGCGAGTGCCGCCAGTATTTTGGAATGTGGCGTCTGGTTTGGCGATCACGTCACCGTCTTGGCTGCCTTGGCACGATGTCCAGGTCAGTTGGCCATCGACAAGGCTCGGTAGCGTCATTTGGTCTTCAAATTCACCAAACACGGGTTTCACATCGCGATGCAAAAGCTCGGATTGGTTCAAGCGGTGCAATAACGCTGGCACGCCCCCCGCGTCTTGGAACGCGTTCATATCGGCTGGGCCGTTCGGGTAAACGCGCGCTAATAAAGGAACCACATCCGACAGATCGCTGATGTCTTGCCAGGTGAGCAAGATGCCAGCAGCACGCGCCACGGCGATCATATGAATGGTGTGATTGGTGCTGCCGCCAGATGCAAGTAGAGCGATGATGCCGTTGACCAAGCTCTTTTCTGTGACCACCTCGGCCAGCGGACGGAAGTGTGCAGAACCCGCCGTCATAGAGGCGATTTTCAGAGCCGAGTGATTGGTTAACGCTTTACGCAGTTGGGTATGGGGATGAATGAATGCTGAACCTGGCAGCATCAAGCCCATGGCTTCGAACACCAACTGGTTGGTATTGGCGGTGCCGTAAAATGTACACGTACCCGCAGAGTGGTAAGCGCGACACTCCATATCCAGCAGAGCGTCTTTGCCGACTTCTCCCGCTGCGTATTTTTGGCGCACGTCGACTTTCTCTTCGTTGCTGATGCCTGTTGCCATCAGACCCGCTGGCACAAACGCCGTTGGTAGGTGTGCGTAAGACAGCGCGCCCATCAGTTGCCCCGGTGCGATTTTGTCACAGATGCCAAGCAGTAATGTGGCATCAAAGGCATTGTGACTCAAAGACAACGCCGTTGATTGCGCAATTAAGTCACGCGAAAACAGTGACATATCCATGCCTGCTTGACCTTGAGTCACCCCATCGCACATCGCTGGCACACAACCTGCGACTTGCGCCGTATGGCCGTAGTCCGCCAGCACTTTTTTGATTTGTGCTGGGTAGTCTTGGTACGGCTGGTGGGCGCTCAACATGTCGTTGTAGGCGCTGATCAGCGCGACATTGGCATGAGTAAAATCGAGAATATTTTTCTTTTCAGAAGAGCAAGAAGCGGCGACTGCATGGGCTAAGTTACCACAAGATAAACCAACACGGCCTTTGCCCGCTTCGGCTTGCACTTCGGTGCGAGCAAGAAACGCAGCGCGCGCTTCACGGCTGCGCTCGGTCAAACGCTGTGTGACCTCAAGAACAACAGAGTGAGTCATTACGCCACCTCGATCGCTTGCATTTTGATTAGCTCAGCGGCAGAGCGTTCCACCACGTCGCTGATGTCTCCGTCGATACTGACGATCAGAGTTTGAGGCTCGTTGTCTGGGCGCTCTAGTGTCTCGAATTGGCTCTTCACCATGTTTTCTTTCATGAAGTGGCCTTTGCGCATACGCATGCGATTAAGGATCAACTCCCTATCGCCATCAAGGAACAGGAAGGTCACGTTGTTGTTGCCTTCGCGGATCTGATCGCGGTAAATCTTTTTCAGTGCTGAACAGACAATAATGCCGTGTTCGTTTTTGCTTTCTAGGCTGTACGCCGCATCACGAATGCGTTCTAGCCATGGCTTGCGATCATCATCGTTCAGAGGCTGGCCCGAAGCCATTTTCTGAATGTTCGCTCGTGGATGAAGATCATCACCATCAATGAATTTACGCCCTAGCTTTTTCGCTAGATGCTCACCAATTGTGCTTTTACCACTAGCACAAACGCCCATAACGATGACACTACTACCAGCCATAACTTATCCTCATAACCAAATTTGCGCGTGATCTCAATTTTTGAATTCACTTTAAAATATGGGTTTATCTTATTCATGTTATCGGTAACATGTTACCGGTAACTGAAATAAATGTGAACCATAACACAAACAATAATTCTTAAAGGTGAACCTATGGAGCAATTAACCCAAGCCCCAGATCCTACGTTCCTACTGACGATTGCAGGCCTTGCCATTGCAGCGTTACTCGTTCTGATCATTAAACTGAAAGTCCATGCTTTTGCTTCCCTTACTATGGTGAGTTTAGGTACGGCAATCGCCACTGGCGTTCCTTCAGAGAAAGTCGTATCGACCATGATGGGCGGCTTCGGCGGCACACTGGCTTCCGTAGCATTGCTGGTTGGTCTTGGTGCGATGATCGGTAAAATTCTTGAAGTGACTGGCGGTGCGAAAGTGCTGGCAGACACTTTGATTGGTCGCTTTGGTAAAGAGCGCGCACCATTTGCTTTGGGCGTCGCTTCATTACTGTTTGGCTTCCCAATCTTCTTCGATGCTGGCCTTGTAGTGATGATGCCAATCATCCTAAGTGTGGCGGCTCGTTTTGGTGGCTCACCAATTAAATACGCGTTGCCAGCAGCCGGTGCTTTTGCGGTTATGCACGCGTTTGTTCCACCACATCCAGGTCCGGTTGCAGCGGCAGAATTCCTTGGCGCAAACATCGGTCTGCTATTGGTGGTGGGTATTCTGGTGGCTATTCCAACTTGGTACCTTGGCGCTTACCTATTTGGTTTGTACGCGGGCAAAAAATTCGATATCCCACTATCTAAAGCCTTCTTTAATGGCGAAGCGATGGTGGATGAGCGCAACGCACCAAAATTTGGCACGGTTATGACCATCCTTGTGCTGCCAGTCCTGCTAATCTGTTTGGATACGGTATTGAACACACTGGCGGTTGCGGGTGTGATTGATGGCAAAACGGCACTGGTTGAGTTCCTACGCATGCTAGGTAAAACCCCAGTTGCGTTGCTGATCACTTTGATTGTCTGTCTGGCTGTGTTTGCCAAAGACTACGGCATGGCAAAACTAGAAAAATTATGTGGTGAGTCATTGGCTCCTATCTGTGGTGTTATCCTAGTAACGGGTGCAGGTGGCATGTTTGGCGGCGTACTGCGCTCAAGCGGTATTGGTGATGCACTGGCTGACGTTCTTACAGACACAGGTATGCCTGTGATTGTGGCGGCGTTTGTGATTTCAACCTGTCTGCGTGTTGCTCAAGGCTCGGCAACCGTAGCGCTAACCACCACGGCGGCTCTTATCGCGCCGGTTGTGGCAGCATCAACAGGTTTGAGTGAACTCGACCTTTGCTTTATCGTAATCGCGATTGCGGGTGGTGCAACGGTACTGTCTCACTTCAATGACTCTGGTTTCTGGTTGGTATCTCGTCTGCTTGAGATGGATGAGAAAACCACATTAAAAACTTGGACGGTAATGGAAACGTTACTTGGCGGTATCGCGTTTATTATCGTCGCAACATTAAGCTTTATTCTTTAGAGGTTCCCCATGACAACACTTGAACAACGATTAAGAGAAATCAAAATCGTCCCAGTTATCGCAATCAACGACGTAGCACACGCTCTGCCACTGGCAAAAGTGTTGGTAGAAAACGGTTTACCATGTGCGGAAGTGACATTCCGCACCGAAGCGGCGGCGGAGTCGATTCGCATCATGCGTGAAGCGTACCCAGAATTGTTGATTGGCGCGGGCACCGTTCTGACCACAGAACAAGTGGATATCGCGATCGAAGCAGGCGTGGACTTTATCGTTAGCCCAGGCTTCAACCCAACCACAGTGAAATACTGTCAGCAACGTGGTGTGACTATCGTACCGGGTGTAAACAACCCAAGCTTGGTTGAGCAAGCGATGGAAATGGGTCTGCGTACGTTGAAGTTCTTCCCTGCTGAGCCATCAGGCGGCGTAAACATGCTGAAAGCACTCACGGCGGTTTACCCAGTGGAATTCATGCCAACAGGTGGCGTGAGCCCATCCAACGTGGAAGATTACCTAGCGCTGAAATCGGTTGTAGCTTGTGGCGGTACTTGGATGGTGCCAACCGCAATGATGGACAACGGCGATTGGGAAGGCATTGCTGAATTGGTTCGCGCAGTTAAGTAAAACGCACAAACGGCTCCGAAATGCCCCCGAACGTTGGGAAACGTGATACGAAAAAGGGTCATCAAGTAACTTGATGACCCTTTTTCTTTTTGGGATGAAACGGCTTTAGAAGTGATGCTTCATAAAGCGCTTAATAAAGCGAATGAAATCGGCTTCGGCTAGCTTCGCGCACTTCAATGTTTGGGCGTGAGACAATTCTACATCTCCCAAGCCTTCTGCCATGTTGGTGATCGCACATACTGCCAATACGGGTAAGCCGCAATGCGCCGCAGAAATCACTTCTGGCACGACCGACATGCCCACGACATCACCACCGATGATTTGCATCATGCGGATTTCGGCTGCGGTCTCAAAGTTGGGGCCTGTGTAAGAGACAAACACGCCTTCATTCAGGTGAATACCATTGGCTTTGCCGACTTCAAACGCTTCTGCGCGCAGGTCTTTGTCGTACGCATTGGCGAGGCTGAAGAACCTCGGGCCGTACTCTTCATCATTCGGACCGATCATTGGCGATTCAGGCATGGTGTTGATGTGGTCATGAAATACCACCAGAGAGCCGACATCAATACGCTCAGGGCGAAGTGAGCCTGCCGCGTTGGTGACGAGCAGAAACTCACAGCCCAGCTTTTTAAAGGTTCGTACGGGTGTTGTCATGACCTTCATTGAGCCGTGTTCGTAGTAGTGACCGCGACCTTTCATGCACACTACGTCTACGCCGCCCATGGTGCCAAGTACCAACTCACCAGAGTGGCCTTGCACGGTGCTAACCGGAAAGCCTTCGAGCTCTTCGTATGGAATGACCACTTTGTCTTGTAGCTCGTCTGCCAATACGCCTAAGCCTGAGCCTAAAATAAACGCCGCTTTAGGTTGGAAGTTTGGTTTGCGTTCGCGAATGGTTTGTAGCGCGCCGATTACTGGATCGTGATTCATGTTAGTCACCTTCTGGTTGTGTGTTGATTCCATTGTGTGACTTTCTGCGCTGGTTATCTTTGCTTTATTCGCTACTATCATCCTTAAAAAGAGGATGATGAAATTCGCTAGGACTCAATTATGAAGTCAGAACCATTTGAGCGCGTGACGCTGAAGATGCTGCGTTACTTTTACGAGGTCGCACAAACCAAGCATTTCACTAAGGCCGCCGAGAACCTCAATATCACCAATTCGCCGTTGAGCAATCGCATCAAAGAGTTGGAAGAAGTGCTTAACGTCAAACTGTTTGAGCGTGATTCAAGAAACGTCATGCTAACGGAGGCCGGACGATTGTTGGAGTCCAAATGCCAACTGATTTTTCAGACCTTGGATGTCTCGCTCAATCAAGTGCAGCAAGTGGGGTTGAACCAGAGAAATATCCTGCGAGTTGGTGTGGTAAGTAGCGCATTTTGGGGCGGATTTGATCGTTTGTTACAGCGCTTCCATGCTGAGCATGACACTTATCACGCCGACATTTTTGACCTTAACCCAGAGACGCAAAAGAAGCATCTGAGCGAGAAGAAAATCGATGTGGGCATCGTGCGTTTTGCCGATGCACTCAACATTTATCCGTACCAGTCGGTGTCTTTGGGCAAAGATGTGTTTGTGGTGGCGGTGTCGGAGCAACATGAGTTAGCCAGCAAATCTTTGCTGCGGCTCCAAGATTTAAAGGCGTGTGAGTTTGCGTTTATGAGTTTGGCGAATTCTGCCTCGGCAAACTTCATCATCAATGCCTGTCTGCAAGAAGGCTTTTCACCCTATATTGGCAAACAAGTGGTGGAGCCAAGCACCTTGATGGCATATGTAGCAAACAGCAATACCGTGACGTTGGTGCCGTCGACGTTTTCTCAGCATCATTGGCATGGGATTCGTTTTATCAAGCTGAAAGAGTCACTGCGTGCAGACTTGTGTCTGATTCATGATGGTAAGCAGGAGAGTGCTATTAAAGCCGAGTTTATTCGCACATTATTAGAGAATGCGAGTTAAGCATGGGATAACAAAAAAAGGTCATCCTAAGATGACCTTTTCAAATGATTCACTGAAATCAGCAATGCGATTAGAGCGTAATTAACGCATCGTTACGAACTCTTCAGAGCCCGTTGGGTGGATAGCCACAACAGAGTCGAAGTCTGCTTTGGTTGCGCCCATCTTCATTGCTACGCCGAAGCCTTGGATCATTTCATCTACCGTGAAACCGATGCCGTGTAGGCCAACAACCGTTTCTTCTTCGCCCGCACATACAAGCTTCATCTTACATGGTTGACGGTGCTTAGTAACAGCGGTGTACATCGCAGTAAAGCCAGATGTGTAGACTTTGATGTTGTCTTTGCCGTACTTCTCTTCTGCTTCTTGCGTTGTAAGACCGATAGTGCCGATTGGTGGGTGGCTAAATACCACAGTTGGTACCAAATCGTAGTCCATCTTCGCGTTTGGTTTGTTGTTGAACAAACGCTCAGAAAGTTGACGACCCGCTTTCACTGCTACTGGCGTTAGCTCGATACCGCCTTCCATGATGTCACCCACACAGTAGATGCCTTTCACGTTGGTTTCTTGGTATTCGTCTACCTTGATGTAGCCTTTTTCGTTCGTTGCCACACCGGTTGACGCTAGGTTGATTGCGTCTGTCGCAGGGTGACGACCGATTGCCCAAATCAGTTGGTCAACGTTTTGGCTTTCACCGTTTTCTAGGTGCAGAGTTAGGCTGCCATCGGCTTCTTTTACCACTTCTTTTGGTACAGAGTGGGTGTGCAGTTTTGGACCTTCTGCGTCCATCACTTCAACCAACGTATCGATGATCATTGGATCGAAGCTACGCAGTGGTGACTCTTTACGTACGAACAGGTGCGTTTCTGTACCTAGCGCGTGCAGTACGCCAGCAATTTCAACTGCGATGTAGCCTGCGCCCACAACCGCAACGCGTTTTGGTTGCTCTGCTAGGTCGAAGAAGCCGTTTGAATCGATGCCGTATTCAGCGCCTGGAATGTTTGGAATAGTAGGACGACCACCAACCGCGATCAGGATGTGATCTGCTGTGTAGTGTTCACCGTTTACTTCGACAGTTTTTTCGTCAACAAACTTAGCAAAGCCTTTAATCACGTTTACTTTGTTGTTGCCAAGAACGCGATCGTAAGATTGGTGAATACGACCAATGTACGCCTGACGGCTCTCAACTAGTTTGCTCCAGTTGAAACCTTTCACGTCGACATCAAAACCGTAATCTTCTGCGTACAGGTTCATTGCTTCTGCGATTTGCGCGCCATGCCACATCACTTTTTTCGGTACACAACCTACGTTGACACAGGTACCGCCAAGGTCTTGAGCTTCGATTAGCGCAACTTTCGCGCCGTACATCGCCGCACGGTTTGCAGATGCGATGCCGCCACTGCCGCCACCGATACAGATATAGTCAAAATGAGTCGCCATTACTTTCTCCAAGAGCTTATAAATTTTATCTGGTACATAGATAGATTGGGATGACCTTGTCCGAACTCAATGCCACCGTTATCCCACTATCATAAATCGAATTCGACTAATTCCTAAATGGGAAAAAGCGACAATACTTATGACAAATAGCGATGAGAGGCACAAAAAGAAGAATAAGCACGATTGGAGGGAGAAGGTGAGAGCATAAAAAAGCGCAACGAGAATATCGTTGCGCTTGAAGATAGCAGTACTGAAGTGCTTACTCTGGCACAATCCAGTCCACTTTCCAGTGGCCAGTTGCTGGTGCGATCGCGTCTTGCAGGAATGGCAGAATCTCTTTCATCTGGCTTTCCAGTTTCCATGGCGGGTTAATCACAATCATGCCGGATGCCGTCATGCCGCGCTCGTTGGTATCTGGTGCAACACCTAACTCGATTTGCAGAATTTTACGAATGCCCAGTGCTTCCAAGCCTTCGATCATATCTTCGATGTCGTGGCGGTTTACCACTGGGTACCAAATCGCGTAGATACCGGTTGCCCAACGTTTATGGCTCTGATGAATCGCTCGCACCACATCGCGGTACTCTTTCGCGAGTTCGTATGGTGGGTCAATCAGCACCAAACCACGACGCTCTTGTGGCGGTAAGCTTGCTTTGAGGCGTTGGAATCCGTCTTCTTTGAAGATGCTCACTTGGCGATCACGATGGAATTCTTGCTCTAACAATGGGTGATCGGCCGGGTGCAACTCGGTCAGCACCATACGATCTTGTGGGCGGATTTGCGCGCGCGCCACACGTGGTGAGCCTGGGTAGTAACGCAGCTTCTCGCCATTGTTGAGCACTTTAATGGCATCGATGTAGCTTTTGATGTCTTCAGGAATGCTTGGGTTATCCCAAATACGTGCGATGCCTTGTTTGTATTCGCCCGTTTTTTCAGACCATTCGTGAGTCAGATCGTAACGGCCCACACCCGAGTGGGTATCGTGATAAACGAATGGCTTATCTTTTTGTTTCAGCGCATCAAGAATGAGGCTTTGAACGATGTGTTTGACCACGTCGGCATGGTTGCCAGCGTGGAAGCTGTGGCGGTAACTTAACAAATTAAACTCTCGAAACACTCTTTGGCTGAGTGTGGTCTGTGATTTTCACTCTATGGCGGTATTATACTCAAGTAACTTAAAGATGTAGAACTTCCAATCAAATCTGTTCCTCTGATAAGGGGACGCTATTGAAATTTCTTTAAGTCACCCACACTTACTATTGGTAATCGAATTGAACTAGGTGAGTTTCTCGCACTCAAAAGGGTGTGAAATCTCATTTAGGTATAACAAGACTCAAGGACAGAGTAGCGCTGGTTGACTATAAGATGGTCATCGCGGCATAGAGAAAGGGAACGGAGCTCCCCCAATCCATGTTGCTGGCTCGTCTGTACATTGAGTTGGCCTATCTACACAAAATAGACAGGCAATCACAGAGTCAAAACACAAAAGGAATTATTCATGTCTAATCCTCTTCTGACGTTTACGGACCTACCTCCGTTTTCTCAAATTAAACCAGAACACATCAAGCCTGCCGTTGAGCAAGCGATTGCTGACTGCCGAGCAAAAATCGATGAAGTTCTACAAGACAACGCTCACCCAACTTGGGACAGTGTGATTGCGCCAATTGAAGAAGCGGATGATCGCTTAAGCCGCATCTGGTCGCCAGTGGGTCACATGAACTCGGTAGTGAACAGCGAAGAGCTACGTGAAGCTTACGAAAGTTGCCTACCAATTTTGTCAGAGTACGGCACTTGGGTTGGTCAGCACAAAGGGTTGTACGAAGCGTACAAAACCATCAAAGCGAGCGAAGAATTTGCAACGTTAACTCGTGCCCAGCAGAAAACCATCACTGATGCACTGCGTGATTTCGAGTTATCAGGCATTGGTTTGCCATCCGATGAGCAGCACCGTTACGGCGAGATCAGCAAACGTATGTCTGAGCTGAGCTCTAAATTCTCTAACAATGTGCTGGATGCCACCATGGGTTGGACCAAGCACATCACAGACGAGAAAGACCTAGCAGGTATGCCAGAATCGGCGCTGGCAGCAGCGAAAGCTGCCGCAGAAGCAAAAGAGTTAGATGGTTACCTCATTACGCTAGATATCCCATCTTACCTACCTGTCATGACGTACTGCGATAACCAAGAGTTGCGTAAAGAAGTGTACGAAGCGTACGTGACGCGCGCTTCTGATCGAGGTCCAAACGCAGGCAAATGGGATAACTCAGAAATCATTACTGAGCAGCTAAAACTGCGCCATGAAATTTCACGTATGCTAGGTTTCAATACTTATAGTGAAAAGTCGTTAGCAACAAAGATGGCTGAAACGCCGGATCAAGTGCTGGGCTTCCTGAATGACCTAGCGACACGAGCGAAACCGCAAGGTGAACGTGAAGTCGAAGAGTTACGTCAGTTTGCGAAAAGTGAGTTTGGTGTTGAAGAGCTGAACGTTTGGGATATCGCTTACTACAGCGAGAAACAAAAGCAGCACCTGTTCCAAATTTCGGATGAAGAACTGCGCCCATACTTCCCAGAGTCAAAAGTCGTGAGCGGTCTGTTTGAAGTGCTAAACCGCGTGTTTGGTATGACCGTTACTGAGCGCGAAGGCGTAGACACTTGGCACGAATCTGTGCGCTTTTTCGATATCTTTGATGCTGAAGGCACACTCCGTGGCAGTTTCTACCTAGATCTCTACGCTCGTGAACACAAACGTGGCGGCGCGTGGATGGATGATTGTCGTGGTCGTCGCGTTACGCTATCTGGCGAGCTGCAAACGCCGGTTGCGTATCTAACGTGTAACTTCAACCGTCCAGTGGGCGACAAACCAGCACTGTTCACGCACGATGAAGTCGTGACGCTATTCCATGAGTTTGGTCATGGAATCCACCACATGTTGACGCAAGTTGATACAGGTGCTGTTTCAGGTATTAATGGCGTGCCTTGGGATGCGGTTGAGCTACCAAGTCAGTTCCTAGAAAACTGGTGTTGGGAAGAGGATGCGCTGGCGTTCATTTCTGGTCACTATGAGACAGGTGAGCCGCTACCTAAAGCGATGCTAGACAAAATGCTCGCAGCGAAAAACTTCCAATCTGCGATGGGTATTTTGCGTCAGCTAGAATTCGGCTTGTTCGACTTCACGCTTCACACCGAATATGACCCTGAAGTGGGTGCGCGTGTACTGGAAACTCTGGCGAAAGTGAAAGAGAAAGTCGCGGTAGTTCCTGCGGTTGAGTGGGCGCGTTTCTCACACAGCTTCGGCCATATTTTTGCTGGTGGCTACAGTGCGGGTTACTACAGCTACCTGTGGGCTGAAGTGCTGTCGTCAGACGCGTATTCTCGCTTTGAAGAAGAAGGCATCTTCAACAAAGAGACGGGTCTAAGCTTCCTGAACAACATCCTAGAAATGGGGGGCAGTGAAGAGCCAATGGAGCTGTTTAAGCGCTTCCGTGGCCGCGAGCCACAAATCGATGCACTGTTGCGCCATTCGGGTATTGCGGCGTAAATTGAGCAAAAAACATCAAGGCCAACCGAACGGTTGGCCTTTTTTGTACATTTTTTATAAAAAATTTTACGGATTTACGTTTCGGTTGATCGGGTTCTGCAACGATATCAATGTCTCCGTGGACTGAACCTCATCAATGGCTTGCAGCTTGTCGATCAGTACAAATTGCAGCTCTTCAATCGATTTGCACATCAATTTGACGAATATGTTATACGCGCCCGTGGTGTAGTAAGCTTCAACGACTTCGTCGAGCGCGTTGAGTTTTTCTAACGCGGAGTGGTAATCACGAGCTGCATTGAGGTTAATACCAATAAAGCAGCACACATCGTAGCCAAGCTTTTTAGTATTGATGATCACCTCCGTTCCTTCGATGATGTCCGCCGACTTCATCTTCTCGATACGCACATGGATAGTGGCAGGGCTGACATCGAACTGCTTTGCCATTTCTGCGTAGGGCGTTCTGGCGTCAGCCATCAGTGTTTTTAATATTGCGCGGTCAAGGTCGTCGAGTTTCGGCAGGCTCGCATTCATACTATGATTTCCGTTAGGGATAGAGTTTTACCTCCCTTTTATACTCATAGCGGATAGGATTCACAAGGTTTGGCAGGAGTAACTGCGGGTTAACTCCGAGCTATGGAGATAATGTGCAGCGTTTTCTGGTTATTGCCGCGCTATGTTGGAGCGCGTTTGCTACGGCCTCAGATCCGAAGGTGTTGGTCGTGCACTCCTATCATCAGGGTTTTTTCTGGACGGACTCCATACAGCGAGGCATCGAGCAACAGCTGGGCGATCGAGCGCTGGACATGCGTGTGCTCTATCTAGACTCGAAACGTAACCAGAGTGAGCAGTTTTTTGCACAACTAAAATCCTTATATCTTACGAAATTACGCAAAGAGCGATTCGATGCCATTTTAGTGAGCGATAACAATGCGCTTGAACTCATGCAGCGTTTAGCCTCAATCATCAAAGACACCCCAGTTATATTTAACGGCATTAATAACTACCATCCTTCTTTACATCGTTCTCTGAATGCAACCGGAGTTATGGAAGATGTCGATTTGGAAGCGAATCTCGCTCTTATTGAGCGCTTACATCCGAACTACACACAAGTTCTCATCGTCAGTGACCACTCGGTGACCGGTGAGGTGTTGCGTTATCAAATCGACAATTTTGTCCTCAAGTTCCCGCAATATCGAGACAAAATCGTACAAGTTGTCCCAGACAGTATCATCGATCTAAAACAACAAGTCGCAAAACTGAGTTCCGATAAAGTCGTCTTGTTCTGGACCTATTACCGAGATAAACAAGGTATGGTTGGCAGCGAGCGTGACTGGGTTGGTGTCAACAAAGTCTCAAACGCGCCGCTGTTTATGGTGCATGACATTGGTTTGGGTCATGGCGCAGTTGGAGGGGTTATTCAAAGTGGTTATCGGCATGGTATTGAGAGCGCAGAGATGCTTGAGTTCGTTTTGGATAACCCTGATCAGCCTCTGCCTGCGGTGAAAAAAAGTGATTCTGAAATAAAGCTCGATTACCAAGCGGTAGCGCGTTGGGGATTGGGGGCTGAACAAGAGGTTTCTGCGGTATTTTTTAATAAGCCAATGAAGCTTTCTGAACGTTTTGCCAAGGAAATTCGCCTGTTTGGTAGCCTGTTTGTGGTGATGTCGGTGGTCATTTTGCTGATGGGTTATTATTTACAGCGGATGCGTCGAAGTGAGAGCGCTGCGCGAGAAAGCCAGGCTATTCTAGAATCGATTTTCGATCAGAGCATGCAGTATATGGGCATTTTGGATGCCAACGGTGTGCTTAAATCGGGCAACGATCACCTTCAATCCTTACTTTATCACCAAGGACTGCGCTTAGACCGACCACTTTGGTTTCACCCCAACTGGAGTGAAAAAGCACAAGCGTTGCTTGAGGAGTATTTCCACGCGCCTCACCATCAAGTGTCGACGTTTGAAGCTGAAATTTGGAGTAAAGAACACGGCGCATTGGTGTTAGAAGTTTCGCTCAAGCCTTTTTCTCAGCAAGTAGGGAATCATAAGCAATACTTGTTTGAAGCGCGCGATATTACCAGTCGTAAATTGATGGAGGACAAGCTCTACCAACGTGAGTCAACCCTACGCAACTATTACGAGCAGCAGCCCGTGATGATGGTGACGCTTGATAGTAATAACCGAATTCAAGAAGTGAATCGATTTGCTCAACTACTTCTTGGCTACAAACCGATGGACATGCTCGGACATCGCCTGAGGGAGTTCTATTTTGATGACAAAGTGCTGTTCCCTCGCCAAGTGTTATTGCAACCCAACCAGCAAGTGCATGGTGTTTGGCGACGTGAAGTCGAGTATCGTCATGCAAATGGTCATCGTGTTTGGGTGCGCGAGAATATTCGTCCGCTGAGTGAATCTGAGCAACTGCTGATTGTGGGCGAAGATATTACCGAAACCAAACTGCTCTCCGAGAAATTGGAATACCAAGCTCGCTATGACTTACTGACGGGGACTTACAACAGAAACCATTTTGAACTAGAGCTTAAGACCGCACTGTGCGAAGTGGACAGCCATCGTCGAGTCCACGCCATGTTGTACCTCGACTTAGATCAACTAAAAGTCCTCAATGATACGGTTGGGCATGATGCAGGTGATGCGGCGATTCAATTCTGCGCCAGTATGCTGGAAGGCGTTCTGCCGTACAATTCCACCTTGGCTCGAATGGGAGGCGATGAGTTTGCGGTGTTACTCAAAGACTGTGACGAATATGGCGCCATCAATATTGCCAAACTGATCATCTCGACACTAAGCGAACACCTCTTTATTTGGGAAGACACACGCCTGTTCATCAGTTGCTCAATTGGTATCCGTATCATCGATCATACCGCTGATACGCCACAAATGGTGCATGCTCAAGCAGACTCTGCTTGTCACGCCGCTAAAGAGCAAGGCCGTAACCGCTATAATCTATTCAGCTTAGATAACGAAGAGTTGCAGCGTCGTCAGATGGAAATGCAGAGCGTCAATTTGGTGCATGAGGCATTGTCGAATCAACGTTTAGAACTGTTTGCTCAACCGATAAAAAGCTTACAAAAGCACGAGACTCAAATGTATTTTGAGATTTTGGTGCGTATTCGCAATGGGTACGGTGATTATGTTTCTCCTGCGCTGTTTATCCCTGCTTCCGAGCGCTACAACATTGCCCATTGGATTGATAAGCAGGTTATTACTCAAACGCTAGAGTGGTTTGAACAGCGTCCTGAGGTGGTTGAACAGCTTGGTCGCTGTTCGATAAACCTTTCAGGTCAATCTATGGGGAATCAAGAGTTTATTGACTTCTTATTGGAGCGATTGGAAAGTTCGACTCTGCCGTGTGAAAAAATCTGCTTAGAAATCACCGAGACAGCGGCGATGAGCAATCTGGATCAAGCCATTGAGCTGTTTACCAAGCTAAAGGCTTTGGGTTGTATGATTGCATTGGATGATTTCGGATCTGGATTGTCTTCATTTGGTTACTTAAAGAAACTTCCTGTCGATATCGTGAAAATTGATGGTCTTTTCGTGCAAGATATCAACGTAAATGAAATGGACCGCGTGATGGTTCGTTCAATCAATGACTTGGCGAAGCAACTAGGTAAAGTGACGGTGGCGGAGTTTGTCGAAAATGACCAGGTTATGCAGCATTTGATAGACCTCGGTGTGGACTACGGTCAAGGCTACGGTATTGGTCATCCTAAGCCGCTTTCTGAGCTAGTGGAGCAACTGACGGTTGTATAACCTCTTCGTAGCAAGCTCAACCTAGCATTAATAGGTAACTTAGGTATACACTCAGCGCCAGTTACCTCGATTTTTATTGGAGCCTCCTTTTGCAACTGCAATTGATCTGTGAAAACCCGTCTCAACAATCTCATCTTGATGAACTCGCTGCGCGTTGGCAGCTTTCTCACACTGACGATAGCGATTTTGCTTTGGTGCTAACCACCGAGCGTTTGGAGCTACGTAAAGTGGATGAGCCAAAGCTGGGGGCAATCTTTGTGGATTTGATTGGTGGTGCGGTAGGTCATCGTCGCAAGTTCGGTGGTGGTAAAGGCCAAGCAATTGCGAAAGCTGCGGGGTTGAACAAAGGGGCAACGCCAACCGTGTTAGACGGCACGGCAGGTCTTGGTCGTGATGCGTTTGTGCTCGCCTCGCTAGGTTGTAAAGTGCAGATGGTCGAGCGTCATCCAGTCGTAGCGGCTTTGTTAGATGATGGCTTGGATCGAGCGAAACAAGACCCAGAAATCGGCACCTGGGTATCTGAGCGCATGTCGCTAATCCATGCTTCTAGCCATGATGCGCTGGAACAATTGGCGCAAGATAAAGACTTTTTCCAGCCAGATGTGGTGTATCTTGACCCGATGTATCCGCACCCAGAAAATAAAAAGAAGTCGGCGCTCGTGAAAAAAGAAATGCGCGTTTTCCAATCGTTGGTTGGCGCCGATTTGGACGCCGATGGTCTGCTAGAACCAGCCATGGCGTTAGCCACAAAGCGTGTAGTAGTTAAACGCCCAGACTATGCTAACTGGCTGAACGAGAAAAAACCGACCATGGCGATTGAAACGAAAAAAAATCGCTTCGATGTCTACGTTAAAGCATCGATGGCATAACTTCCTGACGGCTCAACTTTTCTTGTCATAGTACGGTGTGTCGTGCTGTGACTCAGCCTCTCTTTCCTCGTCTCTATTGATAGTTTTCTCTTGCTAATTCCCTTCCCTGACTGTATATCTAACTAAGAATTATTATTATTTCACTTGTTGTGATGCGGTCGATAACTGGGAAGCTGGAGTAGTAGAATGGCTAAACGTTTATGTAAAATGAGTCGCAAACAGATCGCGGCAGAACTTGGTGATATCCATCGTTTAGTTGTCGCACCAAAATTCGTTTGTCGTTCTTGCGCACGCTCTTCATCGGCCAAAGATACCCTTTGTAAGCCAGCCGCAATTCCTCCACAAAAATGCCAAGACAAGCCATTGAGTGAGCAACAAGCATGTGGCTTATTGGTTGAAGCTCTGCCATCACAAGCGATTCCAGTGACCACTAAACAAAGCAACGAAAAAGCAGCGATTGTGAAGCGTGTTGTTGAGCGCGTGAAAGAGAAAAAACAAGCCAAAAAATCTCCGGAGCCAGTAAGAGCCGACGCATCAGTATGGTTTGATTTAGCGGATAAAAAATCGCTCAAGAAAGCGAAAAAAGCACTGAAAAAGCACTATAAGCAGCAAAAGAAGTTGCTAAAAGTGGCGAAAAAACAACAAAAGTTACTTAAGCGTCAGCGTAAACTGGAAGCGCGTAATGCGAAACTAGAAGTGTTGCTGCCAACGCCACCTAATGCTTTGATAAACGCAATCTCACAAGCCAAAGTGCATTAATCAAACAAAAAACGCTCTCCAGTCGGAGAGCGTTTTTTATTGCTGGAATATTTGTTAGTAGCGATGGCGTTACTTATTGGCGTAGCTCATTTCGACGCGCTTTTTCACCCAGGTTTCGTTAATCCATAGGGATAGCATGATGATCGCACCGCCAATGGCGAGTCGCATGACATCAACATCGCGGTTCCAAATCACAATGTTTACAATCAAGCCCGCCGGAACCAATGCATTGTTCATTACTGCCAGTGCACCTGCGTTCACCATAGTCGCGCCTTTGTTCCAAGCAAAGTAACCAAAACCAGAAGCAATCAACCCAAGGTATGTCAGAATGCCCCATTGCGTTGTAGTGGTTGGTAGTTTGTCGAGGTTACCCATGAGCGCGAAAGCCACGGTTGCTACACAAAGTGCACCTAAGTAGAAGTAGCCAAACACGGTGTGTTGTGGCAAATCGACGGGCTCACTCTCCATGATATATTTGTAGCCCACCTGACCGATGGCAAAGCAGAGGTTTGCTCCTTGTACGACCAAAAAGCCCAGTAGGAAATCTTCATTAATGCCTGCAAATTTAATCCAGGCGGCACCAAATACGGCTATTGCAGCGGTAACTAAGTACCAAGGTGAAAAGCGACCTTTCAAGAAGTCATAGATTAGCGTGACGTAAATGGGTGTGAATACGGTGAACAGCAATACTTCTGGCACGGAAAGGAGCAAAAAAGATTGGTAGTAGAAGCAATACATCAAACCGAGCTGGAAGCCACCGACAGTCATCAGTTTCGCGATTAGGGATTTGCTAACGCCACGGAATTTCAAAAAGGGAATGAAAACCAAACTCGCCAGTGCCACGCGCATGAACACCGAGAACCAAGAATCAACCTGACCGGCGAGGTAAACGCCGATCAGGCTAAATGAGAATGCCCAAAGTAGGGTAACTGCGGATAGATAAGCCATGGATGAGAATCTTTATCAACAACAAATGTGCCCGCAGTCTAACCAAGTTTTATCGTTGCGCCAATCAGTCTTTTAGCGGTACGACCAGCATATCGACTGGTGAGCAGTTAATAAGCTGTCGAGTCGAAGATAGAATCTTGCTCCAGAAATCTTGGTGATGACCACAAACCACCAAATCGATACTGTAGTCTTGAATGGTATCGCACAACTCATTACTCAAATCGCCACTACCGACTAAAGTATGGGCAATTGGGTATTGCGCATATTCTGCGAAGTTTGCCAATTGTGTGCGCGATGCTTCCATTGCTTGATGTTGCGCTTCTGCCATATTGATATCGATAAGCCCAGTGTAGAGTTCTGCGTAGTTCACGTCGATGTGAATAAAAGAGACTTTCGCATCCAGAGGTTTAGCCAGTGATACGGCTTTCTTAATCAACACTTTACTGTCGTCTGAAAGGTCGACTGCCACAAGTATGTGTTTGTAACTCATATTGCTATCTCCTTGTAAGGTCATAGTTTTAGATTAGCACCAACCCCAAAAAAAATTTGCTGAAGTGATCTCATATCGGTGCCGTAGGTACAAAGTCTTGTCTCAGTAATCATGTTATAGTGGCGTTATACCCAAGTGACTTTGATATGCTGAAATAAGCGTAGTGTTACTGACTGGAGTTGAAGTGAAACTTCGCCGTGTCTGCCAGACCAAGCTATTCTCGCAGCGTCATTTATTTCGAGGTTACTTGGGTATATTGCATGCACAATAATAGGAGTTAACATGCTGTCTCAAACTATGGTCGAACAATTGAATGAGCAAATTAACCTAGAATTTTTCTCATCCAATCTATACTTACAAATGAGTGCTTGGTGTGAAGACAAAGGTTTTGAAGGTGCGGCTGAATTTTTACGCGCTCACGCCGTAGAAGAAATGGAGCACATGCAACGCCTATTCACTTACGTGAGTGAAACTGGCTCAATGCCAATCTTAGGCGCTATTGATGCGCCAAAGCATGACTTTGCGAGCCTAGGTGACGTTTTTCGCGAGACATTTGAACATGAGCAAATGATCACGGAAAAAATCAACAAACTGGCGCACGTTGCATTTACTAGCCAAGACTACTCAACGTTTAACTTCCTACAGTGGTACGTGTCAGAACAGCACGAAGAAGAGAAGTTGTTTAAAGGGATTTTAGATAAGATCGAACTGGTAGGTGAAGACGGTAAAGCGTTGTTCTTCATCGACAAAGATCTAGCACAAATGGCGAAAGAAGGTTCATCTTCAATCATGGATGCTCCAGCTGCGTAAACGCGTTTTGGGACGTTGTAAGTAGCGGGTAAAGACGAAGTCTTGGTCGTCTTTTTCTTTTGAGCATTGTTGAAGATGTAGGGAGGAAAAGATGATCAGTGGAGACACAATCTTATTTGCGCTAATGGTGGTAACTGGAGTTAATATGATCCGGTATCTCACCGCTCTTCGTTCTCTAATTTATATCATGCGTGAAGCGCATCCGCTGTTATATCAGCAAGTTGATGGTAATGGTTTTTTTACTACTCATGGAAATGTCACCAAGCAGGTGAGGTTGTATCACTACATTAAAAGTAAAGAATATCATCATCACCACGATGAAATTTTTACTGGTAAGTGTGAAAGAGTGCGTGAATTGTTTGTTCTATCGACCGCGTTGCTCGGCGTGACGCTACTTGCGGCCTTCATTCTCTAAGAGTCAATAATCCAGAAGTTGTTCTGTCTGAGATTTTGCGGACATACAGAGCGCTTAGAGTTTAAGCGCTTTTCCCTTTCGGTATTTGTCGGTAGAATGTCGCGCCTAGAAAGCAAGGATGTGCAATGTGCACATCCTTTTTTATTTTGATTCGATACCAATCAGTCTAAGAGCTACCGATGAGTAAGAAATTTGATGTTGTTGTAATTGGCGCAGGCGCAGCAGGTTTAATGTGTGCTGCAGAAGCAGGCAAGCGAGGCCGCCGTGTTTTGGTGCTCGATCATGCTAAAAAGCCAGGACGTAAAATCCTTATCTCGGGCGGTGGTCGTTGTAACTTCACTAACTACGACGTTTCAGCTAATCACTATTTGTGTCAAAACCCGCACTTTGTTAAGTCGGCGCTCTCCCAATACACTAACTGGGATTTCATCTCGATGGTGTGTAAACATGGCATTGAGTTCGAAGAGCGTGATCACGGCCAGTTGTTTTGTGTCGATGCATTTACGGCCAAAGATATCGTGAAGATGTTGTTAGCTGAGTGTGACATGCCGAACATCGAGCAGCGTTACCAATGCGATGTTCATTCGATTGAAAAAATTGATGAAGGCTTTCGTTTGCATGCTGGTACTGAGATTGTCGAATGTGAGTCTTTAGTTATCGCAACAGGTGGTTTGTCGATGCCAAAACTGGGGGCGACACCATTTGGTTATAAAGTCGCGGAACAATTTGGTCTTCGAGTTATCCCAACCACGGCAGGTCTTGTACCATTTACTCTGCATAAAGAAGACAAAGAAGACTTTGCTGAGTTATCCGGTATCGCGGTACCTGCGGAAATTACGGCTGAAGATGGCACCATGTTCAAAGAAGCCCTGTTGTTCACACATCGTGGGTTATCTGGTCCAGCAGTGTTACAGATTTCTTCATTCTGGCGGGCCGGACAAAAGGTGTTGATCAATCTTGTGCCAAACGATGATGTTGCTGAGTTATTAGAACGCAGTCGTGAGAAGCATCCAAATCAGTCACTCAAGAATACGCTTGCCAAAGTGCTGCCTAAGCGTCTGGTTGAAGTCTTAATTGAACGTAAAGAGCTAGTCGATAAACCGCTAAAACAGTTCAATCAAAAGGAGCTTGCGGCGATTGTGGAGCGCCTAGAGCATTGGGATATCGCCCCGAATGGCACTGAAGGCTACCGAACTGCGGAAGTGACACTCGGCGGTGTCGATACTGATCACTTATCCTCGAAAACCATGGAATGCAAAGACATTAAAGGGCTTTATTTTATTGGTGAGGTGATGGATGTGACTGGTTGGCTAGGGGGCTACAATTTTCAGTGGTGCTGGTCGAGCGGCTTTGTTGCGGGGCAGTGGGTTTAATCAAACACCAAACGCAGCCTAACTGCATAAAAGATAAGATACAAAAAGAGCACTGAATAAAAGTCAGTGCTCTTTTTGTATTCCCATAGCGAGTTACTCGTCTTGATACTTTTCGAGTTTGTTATAGAGCGTTTTCACGCTAATGCCTAACTCCTGCGCTGATTCCGTTTTATTGCCTTGATTCTCTTCAAGGGTATTGAGAATGGCGGCTTTTTCTAGCTCTTCTAGCGAAACGCCCGCCGGAACAAGGTCTTCGATGCTGGTGCCTGTTTCCAATGGTGGTGTGTCGAAGATAAGGTGTTCATCTCGGATGGTGTCATCAGCCAAAATAAATGCACGCTCGATCGTGTGTTTGAGCTCACGGACATTACCTGGCCAGTCGTGTGCAGCGATTTTTTGGATCGCAGAGTCAAGAATCGTTTTGGTTTTTGCCTCATTGGCGTTGCGGTGCGCGATAAAGTGCTTGGCCAGACCGACGATATCACCGCCTCGTTCTCGCAGTGGCGGTATCGTTAATGGGAAATGCGATAAGCGGAAAAACAGATCTTCACGCAGGAACTGCTCCTCAATGGCGATTTTAGGATCACGGTTTGTAGCAGCAATGATGCGAGTATTAGCGATATGAACCGTATTACTGCCAACTGGGCGATACTCTCCGGTTTCTAGCACCCGTAATAGCTTCACTTGATGCTCGATAGGCATCTCGGTGATTTCATCTAAAAATAGGGTGCCGCCCTCTGCCTGCTTAAATACACCTTGGTGAGTTTTATTTGCTCCGGTAAAAGCGCCTTTCTCATGGCCAAACAGTTCACTATCAACCAATTCAGGGCTAATGGCACCACAGTTAATCGCTATAAAGGGCTGTTGTTTACGCTCACTCGCTAAGTGGATGGTCTGCGCCACCAGTTCTTTGCCTGATCCACTTTCACCGACAATAAGGACGTTGGCTTCTGTTTTAGCAACGCGCCTGATCATACGATAGAGCTGATGCATCGGAGAGGAAGAGCCGACCAAAAGACCAAATTGGTCAAGATCGCTGGTGGACACTTTACGCCCTTGATCTTGTTTGTGTTGATAGTACTGGCTGACTTCGCTCAGGGTGTCCGTCAGAATGGCAATATCAACGGGCTTTCTGTAGTGAAAAATAGCACCCAAGTTCATCAGCTTATCCAAGTTCTCGTTTGGAGCGCCTGAGCTAATGATGATCAAGTCCATATCGTAGATGTCTTCGATATTAGAAAGACGTTGATAATCTGCACTAGTAAAGTGGGCGACTTCAACAATCGCAACTTCCGGTTTGAGTTGTAGGAAATCTTCAATCCATTGGTCTGCGGCATCGATGTCATGCAGACGAAATTTGTTCAGTTCCTGGCAAGAAGCGATGGCATTTTTAAGTGATGGATCTTGTATTCTTAGAAACAGGCTTGGCATCGACATAGAAATGTCCTCTTTACTATGACAGAAACAATGTACGTGGATTATTCTCACTTCACAAGACAAAATATTGTCAGCATAGATTTAAGGATTTGTTCGGTATTTTTATGTTGTTAGCCCCTTTTTGATATATATCGGTGAGAGCCATCAGTAGATATTTCCTTTTGTTCAGATTTTTATTTTTTAAATAATAATTTTGCTATTAATTGATTCTGGAGAAATAGCCTTTCTGTTTTATCAGGTTATTTCGGCACAAGTGACGGAGGCTTGTCACCGATTAAAAATTACATTTTTTACGTGTAAATAATTCATGCTTATACTTTATTGCTCATCTCATTTTTACCTCTTTTCTTTATTAGTTAATTAAAAACAATAAGTTATAAAGTTGGCACATGGTTTGCTCCTAGGGAAGTGCAACGTCAATAAAGGAGAATTACCATGAATAACATCGCAGCTAAAATTGTACTTACGTCAGTTCTTGCTACTTCATCTACAGCAGTCTTAGCGAGTGATAAATGGGAAAAAGAATCCATGGACGCTTGGCTAGATGGTAAAGCTGAAACCACACTACTGCTAAACAGCAATCTCAACTCTTTTGATATCAATACCGATGTTGAGAATCAGGTCGTTACCCTTTCTGGTTCGGTAAACAATGATCTTGAAAAATCACTTGCCGAAGAGCTTGTTACTGGTCTTGATGGTGTGAAAAAAGTAAACAACGAATTGTCAGTAGTGAATGAAGGCAAGAAAGAAACTGATTCAGAAGCTTTAGCTACACTGACCGATTCTAAAATCACGACTATAGTTAAAACGCGCCTACTAATGGATACCAATGTGAGTGGTACGGATATTGATGTAACGACAGAACGCAAAACGGTAACGTTGGCAGGTAAAGTTAATTCAGATGCGGAGCATGATCTTGCAATTTCAATTGCAAATAACACCAATGACGTAAATAAGGTGATTGATAAGCTAGAAGTGGTTCAATAATAGCGAGCCGAGTGATTTAACCCACTTTTATTAGGAGGTAACACTATGGTTCGTTGGATGTTTATTTTTCTGGCACTGGCACTAATTTCTGCACTATTAGGCTTTACTGGTATTGCAGGAGCTGCTGCCTCTATCGCGCAAGTGATATTTTACCTATTCCTATTGTCATTAATTGTATCAATAGTGATTGTTCTGCTAGGAAGAAAAAACGTAAATAGATAGGAGATTCCATGCAACTTACGTCATTTATTTACCGTATCGCCGCAGTATTCGGTTTGGTGTTTGCGTTGGCAGCTTGTAGTGAAGAAGGGCCAATGGAACAGGCCGGCAAAAAGATAGATGAAGCCGCCGAAGAAACCCAAAATGCGATTGAAGATGAATGTGAAAACATTAAAGAAAATCTAAACGCTGAAGACCAAGACTGTTAGCCGAATCAGGTTAGGTTTTTTACGCATAGCTATGTAAGAGAGGGGCGGTCAATCACCGCCCTTCCTTTTGTCCCAATTGTTTACAATCAGATAAGGAGTCAAAGATGAAAAACATATTTGATGTACTGAAAGAGAGTCATGAAAAGCAGCGCCTTTTACTCGATGCTCTGATGGAAACGTCTGGAGATTCCCCCGCTCGTGAAGAGTTTTACCACAACCTTAAAGAGGAACTCGAACAGCACGCAGCGGCAGAAGAGCGATTTTTCTACGCGCCTTTAATAGATAGCGATAAGACCATTGATCTCACTCGCCATGGCATCGCAGAGCATCATGAAATTGATAAAGTGATTGCACAGCTTGATGCAACCGATATGAGCTCGCCAGCGTGGCTCAACCTAATGAAAACCTTGCGTCACAAAGTGTTGCACCATCTTGAGGAAGAAGAACAGCGTTTCTTCCAGTTAGCCGGCAAAGTAATGACCGATAAGCAGAAAATGAAACTAGCGGATGGTTATGTTGAAGAGATGGCAAGCTAGGTAGAGTGTTGGACCTTTTCGTGCCATTTCGGCACGGGAAGGCACTCAATCAAGGCGTTTACTCAAGTTCATGTATCCAAGCTCAATCCCCCGCGTATTCTAACTTCCACTAAAAAGTGCACTCGCTGAAGGCAAGGAGAGCGAATGTTTATCATCAAATATTATATTCTTGGCGCTCTGATCAGTTTATTGGCCGCTATATATACGCCTCAAATTATCGTTAGTTTGCTGTTCTTGTGGATATCTCTTTCTTTAGCGTTGGTCAGCGTAGCCTACGTATTCGACATTCCCTCTATTTTTAGAAAAAACCAAGATGGCAAGATTGTCAGGTGGATTCGCTGGGCATTCATCCCATTTCTATTGGGGGCTAGAGCGTATAACGCCTGGGAAAGACGGCGTGATACAGTGCCTCCAATCCAAAAAGTCAGCGACAATTTATACCTATCTCGCCGTTTGTTTCAGAGTGACTTAGATTTTCTCGAATCCAATGAAATCTCTTGTATTGTCGATGTCACCGCAGAATTTGCAGGCCTTGAAAGTGCGATGACCGACAAGCAGTTTCATTACCTTTCGATTCCGGTACTCGACCACAAAGCCCCGACGCTAGAGCGCCTTCGCCATGCGATTAACTGGATTGATACTCAAATCTCGTGCTCGCGGGCAGTGGTTGTGCATTGTGCGTTAGGGCGTGGTCGTTCAGTGTTTGTTGTGGCGGCGTATTTACTGAGCAAAGACCCGTCACTGACGGTTGAATCCGTGATGAAAAAAATCAATGACGTACGCAGTACCGCGAGATTGAATAAATTACAGATTAGGACGTTACGAGCGATCAGTGAAAAAGGCGTACTGGGGCTGGATCAATCCACTTGGATGGTGGTTAACCCTGTTGCAGGTGGCGGCAAATGGGAGGAAAACGAACAGCACTTGATTCGTGAACTAACCAAAAAATATCGCTTGAGTATTCATCAAACCACCACAAACCTCAGCGCCGAGCAGCTAACACAACAGGCAAAAGAAAGTGGAGCTAAGCAAATCATCGTAGCTGGTGGCGATGGCACAGTAACAGAGGTGGCGAGCCAATTGGTGGATACCGACCTCAAACTCGGTATTGTTCCGCTCGGAACTGCCAATGCGTTATGTCATGTGCTCTATGGCGTTGGCGCAAAATTCTCACCAGTCGAAAAAGCGTGTGAAGCGTTGCTTGGCGGACACTGCCAACGTATTGATACTGCGGAATGTAATCAGCGGCTTATTTTATTGGTCTTAGGCATTGGGCTAGAACAGAAAATGATCGAGCACGCTCAGCGAGAAGAGAAAAATGTTTTTGGACAACTCGCTTACCTCACCGGCTTTTTTAATGCTGTAGTGGCGGAAGAAACGCAAGCTTTAACCGTTTCGTTAGATGCTCCAACTGGAGATGGAAACCACGACAATAATACACAAACGCTTGAAGTCCATAGTTTTGTCGTTGCGAATATCGCTCCATTTAGTACGTTGCTTGCCCAAGGTGGTGATGCGCCGCAGCCTGATGATGGCAAGCTGCATATCACATATTTAGATCACACCGAGTCTTTAGGCGGACGTCTTATCGCATTGTCGGATCTGACATTAACGAGCGTAGGCGCACAGGAAGAATCGACACATTTTCAATACGCGACGGCTCAGAGCGTCACTATTTCTGCGAATAAACCGATTGAGTATGTGATTGATGGTGAACTGTATTCTGATGAGCAACTGGCAATCAAGCTGCGTCCAAAGTCATTGAACGTATTTGTTCCAAGCCAGAGACGTAAATCAGCTTCGCTTTAACACAGATAATCCGCGGATAACGCGCCATTTGCTTCGTATTCTACATGGCGCTTTTTCTGTGTTGTTTGATGATTTGGTGTGCGTCGTAAAAAGGCTATTAAGGTCGCTGCGTAGATGCAGCGGCTTTTTTCTATCTGCACCTTTTACTAGGTTGATTGGGGATGTGGTTTAAACAAAGTGAAAGAAAGAAGGGCGAGTACAATTACTCACCCTGAGGTAAGTGCTTTTCAATTTCATCGTTTTCAACTTGTAAAGCAGCTAACCAATAAGAAACAAGTGCGGTTAAGTTGGTGTCGTCAATGGCTCTAAGCAGGGCTTTTAAATCATCTAACAGTAGTTTATTCATAAAATGCATTTCTTTGTAATTGCCTAACTCGGCAACGCCGTATTCGGTGGCATTTTCTGCAATGAATTGTTCACCGTCTTGATCGAAGAACAGCTTCGCCATCTTTTTGATCATCACTTTTTCTATTTTCACGAATCGATATGCCGCTCTTGCGAGTGTCATATGTGATTGCGGGTTAACGAGAGGCAAACACGTTTGGCGATGGTGTGTCATTTTTACGAGTAGCTCCCTTACTCGATTGTTATCCAATGTCATAGTGACCTCTTTATTTATGACTATTGTCGTGGGACATTTCTCGTGATGGTTATGTTAATGCGCCTGTGGGCTTGTCAGAAATGGCCAAAGCAAGTTGGCCATTTCTTTGCTCAATACTGAGCTTTATTGCAAAGGCGACCACCAAGTTTTAGCTAATAAGGCTGATGCTGCTGAGTTTTTCTTTGCAGCTTTTTATATCGCTACGAACTTTCAGCAGAACCGAGTTATCCGCCTGCTCTGGGTGGGAAGTAATCAAATTCTCAATCTCTTTGAGTACCTTGCTTTCGACACCTTCAAGCTGTTCTAAATACATAGACTCTTTGTCAGAGGACACTTCCTTCATCACGTCGCTGTAGACCTCACGCGCCTTGATGGTGTAGGAAACCGGAGTGTCGTCGGCAGATTCTTCATTGTTACTTGCTAGAGAGTAGGGAGTGAGCTCAATGACTGCACGCTCACGTACTCTGAGCAGTTCTACCAACACATTATTCAAAGAAGTGTTGTCGATGTTCTCGATGGCCTTGTTGTAAATTTCATTTCCGCTTTCGATAAGCTCAATGATTGAGGCGATGTTTTCATTTTTCATATGCCACTCCTTATTTACTGGTGATAGGGGTGTTTGAGCGTATGGAATACAAACACGATGTTTCGTCTTCAGTTGCAGGTTGTATGCCAATGAACTTTAAGTCTTATTAATCAGTGACTTAATATCTTGTTTTGCAATAACTTGCTAACAGTCGGTAAGGCGCTAAGAAAAAATTACAAGAATGGCGGGGAAAGCCTGGAAAGAATTACACGTACAGATACGGCTTTTTATCAAAATAAAAATAAAATCAATAAAAAACAATAACTTAAAATTCTGGCATGGATATGGCTTTGTAGGGAGTAAGTGAGGTCAAACATTGTTTCACTTGATTCACTATTCAACTCATTAATGGAGGCTAGTTATGGCTACTACAAAAGAAAGCACAGTAAAACCTCAAGAGCAGTTAGAAGAAGCATATCACTTAGCGGAACAAGCCACGACGGAAGCCGTTGGCGCGATGAAAGACCAAGCCAAAGAGAAGCTGGATGTAGGTGCACAGCAAGTTCAGCAGGCGACTAAGTCGGCAGAAAATGTAATCAAGGAGCGCCCATTGCTGAGCATAGGCTGTGCCTTCCTTGCTGGTTGGGCGGTTTCGAAGCTGATCAAATAATAGTGGTCATCAAGGATTAAGCCACACAACAGAAAGGCGAGGCTTCACATGAATAACTCAGGGCAAGTTACCAATCAGCAATCAGGCTCGGCGGCTTCAGACAGCGGCCGAGCCCCTGATGGGGCAGAAGAACAGGATATCCAACAAACCATTAATGGTTTGAGCAGCATTCTTGCGCAATTGGACCAACTGACGAAATCGCTAAAAGCATGGTCAGGTTCAACGTTGGATTTGTTCCTCTTGGAGATGAAAGTTAACGTGTCCGCAGTGCGTCAGATTTTGCTGTGTACCGTTGTTTTTACCCTATTGTCGGTATTGTTCGTATTCAGTTTGTGCCTTGCCTCTGGGGTGGTGGCTTATCAGTTAACTGCCAACGTATATGTTGCCGTGGGTGTATTTATCACATCATTAGGCTTGGCATTATTTGCTTTAGCCTGGTGGCAGAAGCGTTTAGTTGGATTTCTTGGATTCAAAAATACGACAGAACAATTACAGGAGGGGTGGGATGCGCTCGCTACAAAAGCTCAACCGAGCCATGCGGATCAAGCGGATGGAAGGTAAAGCGTCTCTAGAGCAATGCTGTTTGTCGATGGAAATGTTCACGTTTACCACCAAGAAGTTTGTGAGAGAAAACCCTTGGACGACATTAGGCATTAGTGCTGTCGTTGCCGTTACCGCTGCAAAAGCAGGTCGATTGTCTCGACTGACTTCTTCTATTTCGTCAATGGGGCTATTGGTTAGCAGCGTGTCTGATATTACCGATTCGCTCACAAAGCCGGTCGCGGCAGCTTCTCTGGATGAGTCAGATGCGGAGCAAAATGGAAATGCAGCAACACAAAACAAATAAGCAACGCTGCGACGACAGAGGGCGAACCACTCTAATAGCGGATTTCACCGCAAAATTTTCTTACCGATTCTGAGCTTATTATGACAGCGAAATTGAACATTCCTGCCAACACTGCGATTGGTGCAACGCTTCTCGTCCTGTTACTCGTCCCAGGGCTGTATTTTGCCAAGCCAATATTGTTACCTATTGTACTTAGCACCTTTATTTCTCTGCTGTGCAGTCCTTTCATTAATTATCTTGAAGACAAAGGCTTACCACGTGCTATTACCGTCGTGTTGACACTGTCATTCCTCGTTGGCGCCTCAATTATTGGTCTTGCCGCCATGTCGGAGCCCGCCAAGCAATGGTGGTCTGAGCTGCCCAGTATCGTGAAAAATGTGTCGCAAGAAGTAAGTGAAGTTACTAAAGCTTCGGCTGATCACCTTAATACTCCATTGAATATCGCCAATGATATGAGTATGGATGAGGTCGGGAACAACACCGTCTTTTCTTTGGTAAAAACGCTCGCGACCACTACGCCGACGATTTTGACACAAGCGATGATCGTGCTGTTTATGGTTTACTTTATGCTCAATCATGGACGAAGCTTATTTCGAAAGTCAGTGTCTTACTTACATGGGTTTGCCAAGCAGCGCCAAGCGATTGAACTGGTCAAAGCACTACAGAAAGACCTATCTCGATACATTGGCACTATCACGTTGGTGAATGCGGGACTTGGGTTGAGTGTTGGGGCGGTGTTTTTTGTTTTAGGCCTTGAGGACCCGTTCTTGTGGGGCGCGTTTGCTGGCGTGATGAATTTTGCGCCGTATCTCGGCCCAGTCATCTCCATGGTGAGTTTCGGTTTTGTGGCTTATCTGCAGTTGGAGTCGGTCAGTTTTATGCTGACGGTGGTGTCTATCTATTTACTGCTCAATTTGATTGAAAGTCAGTTTGTTACACCAACACTATTGGGGAAAAGGTTTAACTTAAACCCGTTAGTGATTTTTGTTTGGCTTGTTTTTTGGGGCTGGCTTTGGGGCGGAATGGGACTATTGATCGGTGTGCCGTTGCTGGTTTGTATCAATATTTTGGTTGATCGTCTAGAGCTATGCCAATCAACCCAAAATCAAGCAAAACAAATCACCTCCGCGGACGTGGCACCGCGAGAGTGACTTGAGGAGCAAGCTGGTTCAACGAAACAGTTTTTCAGCGCTCACTGGCTGACTAAATAAATATCCCTGACCATAAATACAGCCTTTTTCGAATAAATAATCGGCTTGTTCCCGAGTTTCTATCCCTTCCGCGACGACTTTCAACGACAGCGTTTTTCCCATGGCAATAATGGCATTCACAATCGCGTTGCTGTCGCTATTACTTGGGACATCACTGACAAATGAGCGGTCAATTTTCAGTTTGTTGATTGGCAAACCTTTCAAGTAAGACAAAGACGAATAGCCAGTTCCAAAGTCATCCAGAGAAATCTCAATACCCAGCTCTCGTAATTGATTTAACGATGCAATGGCTTGTTGAGGGTCGATCAGTAAAAAGCTCTCTGTGATCTCCAAATCTAACCGTTGGGCAGGGTATCCGGTGTTATCGAGGATAGTACTTAATCGCTGAATGAAATTTGACTGCTGAAGCTGCAATGCAGAAACATTGACGGCGATTTTGCCAAACTCGATGCCCTGGTCCAGCCAAGCATTACCTTGCAAACAGGCTTGTTGTAACACCCACTCACCAATGCTTTGAATCAGCCCTGTTTTTTCTGCAATTGGAATAAAGTCTGCTGGTGGTACAAGGCCAAACTCTGGATGCTGCCAGCGTAATAAAGCTTCCACGCCGACAATCGTATTTTGTTCCAAATTGTATTGCGGTTGGAATTCTAACCGGAGTTGTTGTTTTTCTATTGCTTGATGCAAAGCGGATTGAATGCGTACATGGGATACGGATTTATCGGTCAAATCCGGTGAGTAAAACGCGTAGCCGTTGCGTCCATTTTTCTTCGCTAAGTACATCGCGGTGTCTGCGTTTTTCAGTAAGGTTTCACTGTCTTGACCGTCTCTTGGGTACAAGGCAATACCAATACTTGTCGAGACACGAAGTGAGTCGTGGTTTGCCAAGTCGAATGGTTGCTGGAATACGCTTAGAATATCGCCGACGGTTTCCAATAAGGAAACATCACTATGGATGTCTGGCAAAATAATCACAAATTCATCGCCGCCAATGCGAGCCACATGCGCATTGAGGTGAAGCACATCTTGCAGACGAATCGCTAACTTAGACAGCAATTGGTCACCACAGAAGTGGCCCATGCTATCGTTGATGTGTTTGAAATGGTCGATATCTAAGAATAGGGTGGCAAACGTCTGCTGGCTTTTGTGTCCGGTTTCGATGTGTTGCTCGAGTAAGCTAAGTAAATGAGTGCGATTAGGTAGATTGGTTAATGGATCGTAAAAAGCCATGCGCTGCAGCTTTTCTTCGTGTGCCTTACGCACAGAGATATCTTCAAACACACAAATGTAGTTAATAAGGTGGTTTTTATCGTCCATTACGGCGCTAATGGTCGCTAATTGCGGATAAATGCTGCCATCTTTCTTTCTGTTGATGAATTCGCCTTTCCATTGGCCTTTGTTTTCGAGTTGATGCCACAACTGTTGATAGAAACCTTGATCATGATGACCTGAGCGCAGAATTCGTGGGTTTTTTCCTATCACCTCTTCAGAGCGGTAACCTGTAATTTGGGTAAAAGCCGTGTTTACATCAATGATGTTGGCATTGCGGTCTGTAATGACCATGCCTTCTTGCGAATTGTTGAAAATTTGGGACGCTAAGGAGAGCTGCGTTTCTACCATTTTTCGGCGGGTGATGTTACGTGTCATCCCCAGAATGCCGATTAAGTTTCCCGCATGATCACGGACAGGAGACTTAATGGTTTCTAGCCAAGTGGGGTTATTGTTTTCATCAATTTGACGGCATTCTTCAACAATATTTTGCGTGCCAGTGGCTACCACCAATTTATCGGCATCAATGAATTTTTCCGCACGTTCATGGCTAAACAGGGCAAAATCGTCTTTGCCAATGATTTCACTGTTGGTTTTTTGCCACGCATTTTCTACGCTTCGGTTGGTCATCGAATAAAGACCATCCATGCCTTTTATCCATACGTGGTCTTCAAGGCAGTCGATAAACTCTTGTAGTGTTGGTGTTGGCTTTATTTCCGCGCTTTGATGTCGCGTTTGTTCTTGCTGACAGTGCAAGTTGATATCAAAGCTGATCCGCCCCGCGATTGCGCTTAGCCATGCCGAAACAACCGTTGATTGATCATTAGGGTGAGTCAGTGTCAGTACGGCAAGCAATTCGCCATTAGGTAGCCAAATCGGTCCAATGCTCAAGGTTTGCTCTTCAAAGGGGGTATGGCTAACTGTAAAATCTGTCGGCGTAAAGTGATCGACAACTTGCGTTATCACATCGACGATAGCACGATGATTTTGGGTTGAGGTGGACACCTCAGTCGATAGCCACTGCTGAGTATCGCTCAGAGTATAAAGCTGTCCCTGAGCTTGAGTTACATTACAGCATTGTCGCAGAACGTGTTGCCAGTCTGCCATCAAAGGCGAAGGAATAGCGAAGCGAAACATAATTAATAACGAGTCCTAAATCGCCCAAAGGTAATTATATTAGAATCTAGCGTAAGCTATTGGGCTTTGTGAGTATCGTATCCAACGCGTAGCTAAATCCTAGCAGCGTAAAGTGCTTTCTATCATTAAAATGTTATCTATATCTCTTTTTTATCCAACTTATTGCATCGTTTTTTAGGGCTTTTGATAGGTGATTAAGAAGCGTTTACCGCTTTGGTTTTCTTGCCCCATGAGACTTGCTGAATGACTAAGCCACTGATGATCAATACTAGGCCAATCAAGGTTGAAGGGTGAATTTCTTCGCCGATGATGGTAGCTAACAACATGAGTGAGATAAATGGAGAAGCAAAGATCAGATTACTGATACGCGCGGTGTTTTGCGTTGATTTGAGTGCGCTCAGCCACAAAACGAAAGTGATCCCCATTTCAAACAGTCCGACATACGTCACCGCTGCCCAGCCTTTAGCTGAGATCATCTGCCAGCCAGCACCTTCATAAAGACTTAAACCAATGGCGAATGGAATAGCGACCAAAAAGCCGAGCAGAACGCCAACCACAGGGTCGGCCTTATTTTTGGTATTTAAAATCCAGTAACCGGCCCACAGCAGCGTTGATAGCAGCGCAAGACCAACACCCAACGGGCTCTCAAATTCCATGCCTAAAAGATTGCCTTGTGTGGCAATCACTATCACGCCGACATAACTAAAACCGCAAGCCAGCCAGTCCTTACCACGGATCTTTTGTCCTAAGAAAACAGCGGCCATTAGCGTTAAGGTGATGGCCCAGCTGTAGTTGATCGCTTGAGCCTGAGATGCGGGCAGCAAGTCATATGCTTTGAACAGAATAACGTAATACGCCAAAGGGTTAATCAACCCAAGCAGTAGGTAATACCAAGGGTTTGAGAAAAATGTAGCACTTAACTGGCCCAATTTACCTTGCACACCACAGATTACTGTTAGCGCAATCGCAGAGACGATGCTGGCAATGCATAGCATTTGAATAGGCGTAAATTCTGCCAACGTGAGTTTAAATGCGGTTGCAACGGTAGACCAAAGTAATACTGCTGAGAGCCCAAATCCTAGGGCGCGACGCTCGTTCATGATGCCTCTGCGTGATGATGTGCCGCTCGGTTTGGATAATTTGAGCGGAAGAAAGAATATTATAGGAAGGCCTAGTGTATGCGAGGATTTTTCATCCAACAAACTGGACATTTATCCAGTGTCTAAATACCATTGTTATAGATACAAAACACAGGCTAACTCGCTATTATGCAATGGATTCTTGAGTACCAATCTCTCATTCTCTCTTCTCTTTGTGCTGCCACGCTTAGTGGTGTCGCTGCCGGTTGGTGGGTGAAACAGCGTTTTATCACCCAAACTCAGCTTCTCGAGCAACAACTTGTTTCAGAAAAACAGCTTCATCAACAGCAACTTGAACAGGTCAAGCAAAGCCTTGCCGATGCTCAGCAAGAGTTGGATGAATTAGATGATGAGCGCGATAAAGCCGCGTTTGAAGTACGCCAAACACATGGAAAGCTGATGGCAGCAATGGAAAAACTGCGTTACTTCGAGGCTGTAAAGCAAGAGCGCCAGCAATACTTTGATGAGCTTGGCCAAATGCGTGAACACAAATCACGTCTAGAAACGCAGCTGCGTGAACAGCAAGCTCGCCATGAGCAAATTAACCAAGCTAATGCCGAAAAACTGCAAATTTTAGAACAAGCAGAAGCACGCTTGAAACAACAATTTGAGCACTTGGCCAATCAACTGTTTGAAGAAAAAACCGCGAAGGTCGATTTGCAAAACCGTCAGAGTTTAGAAGGCTTGTTGTCACCGCTTAGAGAACAGTTAGAAGGGTTCAAAAAGCACGTTAATGACAGCTTTAGTCAAGAAGCTAAAGAGCGCCATACCTTAGTGCATGAGCTGAAAAACCTGCAACGTTTGAACGAGCAAATGACGCGCGAAGCGGTTAATTTGACCCAAGCGTTGAAAGGGGACAACAAACAGCAAGGTAACTGGGGCGAAGTGGTGCTCGCTAGGGTACTTGCCGAATCTGGCTTGCGTGAAGGGCACGAATATCAGACTCAGGTGAACTTACAAAATGAAGCTGGCAAGCGTTACCAACCTGATGTCATTGTTCATCTCCCACAAAACAAACAAGTGGTTGTGGATTCTAAAATGGCGCTGGTTGCCTATGAGCGCTACTTCAACGCCGAAACTGATGCTGAGCGCGATCAGGCTTTGAATGCGCATTTAGCCGCTCTACGTGCACATATCAAAGGGTTAAGCATGAAGGACTACCACAAACTCAAAGGTATTCAGAGTTTGGACTATGTTCTGATGTTTATCCCGGTTGAGCCGGCGTTCCAAGTCGCGATTCAAGCCGATCCAAGTTTGATCAAAGACGCGATGGAGCAAAACATCATTTTGGTGAGCCCAACAACGTTGCTGGTGGCATTGCGCACCATTGATAATCTATGGCGCAATGAACGCCAAAATGAAAACGCCAAAATGATTGCGCAGCGTGCGACAAAACTCTACGACAAATTACGATTGTTTGTAGACGACATGGAGGGGCTCGGTGGTGCGCTGGATAAGGCGAATCAAAGCTATCAAGGTGCGATGAACAAGCTTGCCACAGGGCGCGGAAATGTGATTCGCCAAGCCGAAAGCTTTAAACACTTGGGAGTTGAAATTAAACGACCGATTTCTTCCGACCTCGCGCAGTTAGCGCAGAGTGATGCATTTTCAGAAAATGACCCGTTAGTAGAAAGACATCCGGCTGAGGATAAAGTAAACTAATCGCCCGCAGTGCAGTGGGCGATTTTATTTGTCAACAAACGCCCCGTAGAGGAAAGCGCTGCCTAAGAGGAATTAGAATGACGGACACAAGTTTGCAATCCAATACAGCGTTAGAGAATGAAACCACTCACTTTGGTTTCTCTACAGTGGCAAAAGACGAAAAAGTGACTAAGGTTGCCGAAGTATTCCACTCCGTGGCAACAAAATACGACATCATGAATGACCTGATGTCAGGTGGTATTCACCGCCTTTGGAAGCGCTTCACTATCGATTGTAGTGGCGCTCGCCCTGGCCAGCGTATTCTTGACCTAGGTGGTGGTACGGGGGATTTGACGGCGAAATTCTCGCGCATTGTTGGCGATGAAGGCCATGTCATCCTTGCCGATATCAATAACTCAATGCTTAACGTTGGTCGCGATAAACTGCGTGACAACGGTATTGTGGGTAACGTGCATTACGTTCAAGCCAACGCAGAAGAACTGCCGTTCCCTGATGATTATTTTGATGTTATCACCATCAGTTTTTGTTTGCGTAATGTGACAGACAAAGACAAAGCGCTTCGTTCAATGTTCCGCGTACTGAAGCCAGGCGGCCGTCTATTGGTGTTGGAATTTTCAAAACCAGTGCTAGAGCCGTTATCGAAAGTATACGACGCATATTCATTCCACTTGTTGCCGAGAATCGGTGAGCTAGTTGCGAATGACTCAGAGAGTTACCGCTACCTAGCGGAGTCAATCCGTATGCATCCAGACCAAGAAACGCTGGAAGGCATGATGCAAGACGCAGGTTTTGAAAACACCAAATACTACAACTTAACTGGTGGTATTGTGGCTTTGCATCGCGGTTATAAATTCTAAGGGTTAACGGCATGCCATTTGAACCACTTATCACCGCTGTGATTGAAACGTCACTGAATACACTGATCAAAGACGACCCAGCATTGGGCCGTCGTTTAGCGCGTCTAAAAGGTCAAGTTATTCAAGTTCACCTGAAAGAGATCAATAAAACACTGACATTCGTTTTTAGTCAGCAAATTGATGTGCTTGGTCATTACGAAGGGCAGCCTAACTGCTATCTATCGCTCAACTTGAGTGTGTTACCAGAGCTGCGCGATCAGGCCAACATCACTCGTCTTATTAAACAAGATAAACTTGAACTCGAAGGCGATATTCAATTGGCGCAGAAATTCTCTCAGTTGATGGTGGATTGCAAACCAGATGTTGAAGAGTGGTTGTCTCGCGTGACTGGCGATGTCGCCGCACATACCTTTGTGCAAGGTTCAAAAAACATCGGCAACTTTCTTGCGTCTCAAGCAGAAAAACACCAGCGTCATCTTGCGCAAGTAGTGACTGAAGAATGGAAACTGGCTCCCGCTCCGTTAGAAGTGGCCTATTTCTGCGACCAAGTTGATGAGGTTCGCAGCCAGGCTTCTCGCATTGAAGCTCGTTTAACGGCTTTGCTGAATAAGCTGGATGCAGATAAGCCTGCATTGGAGAAACCATGACGCCAGCAGAACTAAAGCGCTTATACCACATCGCCAAAGTACAACTGGAATACGGCTTAGATGAGCTGCTTCCCGATCACCAACTGACCAAAGCTCCGCTTTTACTGCGCAAAAGCTTGTTTTGGATTAAGAACAAGCACCCAGAAAAACCACTCGGTGAACGTCTGCGTTTAGCACTGCAAGAGCTGGGGCCGGTTTGGATTAAGTTCGGTCAGATGATGTCGACGCGCCGTGACTTATTTCCTCCGCATATCGCTGATCCCCTAGCTTTACTTCAAGACCAAGTCGCTCCTTTTGATGGCGAGTTGGCAAAAAAGCAGATGGAGCAAGCATTAGGTGGTCCGTTAGAAAAATGGTTTACCGAGTTTGATATCAAACCACTGGCGTCTGCGTCGATTGCTCAGGTACATACTGCGCGCATAAAAGACACTAACCAAGAAGTGGTATTAAAGGTTATCCGCCCAGATATTCGCCCAGTCATTGATTCAGATCTAAAACTGATGCACCGAATGGCGCGTATAGTCGCCGGAGCGATGCCTGAAGCACGTCGTTTAAAACCAGTTGAAGTCGTGCGTGAGTACGAGAAAACCCTGCTTGATGAACTCGACTTGCGACGTGAGGCGGCGAATGCCATTCAGTTGCGCCGCAACTTTGAGGGCAGCGAAGAATTGTATGTTCCTGAAGTTTTTCCCGACTTCAGTAATGAAACTGTCATGGTTTCTGAGCGAATATATGGCATTCAAGTCTCTGATATTGAAGGCTTGAAAGCAAATGGCACCAATATGAAATTGCTCGCGGAACGCGGTGTGAGTGTGTTCTTCACTCAGGTGTTCCGAGACAGCTTTTTCCATGCCGATATGCATCCGGGTAATGTGTTCGTCAAACCCGAACATCCAGAGAACCCAATGTGGATAGGGCTAGATTGCGGAATCGTTGGTACACTTAATAGCGAAGACAAGCGTTATCTGGCGGAAAACTTCCTGGCGTTTTTCAATCGTGACTACCGCCGAGTGGCGGAGTTACATGTGGATTCAGGGTGGGTGCCTGCGGATACCAATGTCGATGAGTTTGAGTTCGCGATTCGCATTGTGTGTGAGCCTATTTTTGCTAAGCCATTGTGCGAAATCTCCTTTGGTCATGTGTTGTTGAATTTGTTCAACACGGCACGTCGATTCAATATGGAGGTTCAGCCACAGCTTGTACTGTTGCAAAAAACGCTATTGTACGTGGAAGGGCTTGGTAGGCAGCTATATCCTCAACTCGATTTGTGGGAGACCGCAAAACCATTCCTGGAGGAATGGATGATGAATCAAGTTGGGCCGCAAGCTCTAGTGAATGCGATTAAAGACCGCGCACCATTTTGGGCAGAGAAATTACCTGAACTGCCAGAGCTACTTTACGATAGCCTGAAACAAGGTAAAGCGATGAATCAACGTATGGATCAGCTTTATCAAGGGTATCGCCAGAGCAAGCGCCAGCAGGCGACAGGAAAGTTTTTGTTTGGCGTTGGCGCGACTTTAGTCGTATGCTCGGCAATATTGGTGAACGATGCTTTTGAGCAGCTTTCGTTGGCCTGCGGTATCGCAGGTGTCACATTTTGGCTGCTTAGTTGGCGAGCTTATCGTCAATAGACGTTAAACTCTTGAAATATTTTTGTTTGTTTAAAGACCCGAGGTAAAGAGAATGGGTGGTATCAGTGTTTGGCAACTTCTAATCATTGCTGTAATTGTTGTATTGCTATTCGGAACAAAGAAACTACGCGGTATCGGTGGCGATCTGGGTGGTGCCGTTAAGGGCTTCAAAAAAGCGATGAGCGAAGATGAACCTGCGAAAAATGACAAAGACGCAGACTTCGAACCAAAAAGTCTAGAAGAGCAGCAGAAAAAAGAAGCTGCTCCTGAAACGAAAAAAGACAAAGAGCAGGCGTAAAACGTGTTTGATATCGGTTTTTGGGAACTGGTATTAATATCTGTTGTTGGTCTGGTCGTTCTTGGGCCGGAGCGTTTGCCTCATGCTATTCGCAGCGTGTCTCGCTTTATCGGTGCCGCTAAGAGTATGGCAAATAGCGTCAAAGACGAATTGTCACACGAGCTGAAAGTCCAAGAGCTGCAAGAAAACTTGCGCAAAGCAGAACAAATGGGGATGGATGATTTGTCCCCTGAGTTGAAATCTTCAGTTGAAGAGTTGAAGAAGGCAGCGCAATCTGTAAATCGTCCTTACGCAAAGAACACCGATTCAGAGGCTGAGCCTGTAAAAACAGAGCCAGCAGCAGAAAAGGTAGAGAAAGCGCAAGAGAGCAAGGTTACAGCGGCAGATAAGAAAGCCGAATAGTCTCATTAGGAGGAGCTACTAGTGATTGGTAGCTCCTTTTTGATCTGGTTTTTAATAAGAGGTTTGCCATGTCTACCGTCGAGCAGACACAACCTTTAATTAGTCATTTGTTGGAGCTTCGCAACCGACTACTGCGTTCAATCCTCGCAGTGTTGGTCGTGTTTGTCGGACTAATTTATTTCTCTAACCACATTTACGAGTTTGTTTCCGCACCTTTAGTAGAACGTCTACCTGAAGGCGCGACCATGATTGCTACGGATGTAGCGTCACCTTTTTTTACGCCACTTAAGCTGACGTTAATTGCTTCGGTATTTATTGCGGTGCCGTTTATTTTGTATCAAGTTTGGGCCTTTGTAGCGCCAGGTTTGTACAAGCATGAACGTCGATTGATCATGCCACTGCTGTTCTCTAGTTCGCTATTGTTCTACTGTGGAGTGGCATTTGCCTACTTCGTGGTATTTCCATTGGTGTTTGGCTTCTTTACCGCCATCTCTCTTGGTGGAGTAGAGTTTGCAACTGATATCTCGAGTTATCTCGACTTTGTGCTGGCGCTATTTATGGCGTTTGGTATCGCATTTGAGGTGCCTGTTGCGATTATTTTGTTGTGTTGGACTGGGGCCACTACACCAGAAGATTTAAGACAGAAACGTCCTTATATTATAGTGGCTGCGTTTGTCGTAGGTATGGTGTTAACGCCACCAGACATGATCTCGCAAACCTTACTCGCTATTCCGATGTGTTTACTGTTTGAAGTCGGTTTGTTCTTCGCGCGTTTTTATACTCGTCGAAGCGAAGAAGTAGAAGCGGAAACCGAAGAATAAGGCTAATCTAGATGTGAAAAGCGGCTCAATTGAGCCGCTTTTTTTGCGGTTGGTTTTTTCTTGGGCTAATTACTTAACTTTCATGACGTAACCACATTTTGTGCATACGTATACTTCCTTGATGCCCAGCAGCTTTTGAAAAAAACTGCGCGGTACGCGTTGTAAGTAAGCACCATGTGTACACACTTCAACTTCCATATTCATGCTGTTTTACATTTGTGCTAATTAATGGGCGTAAATCAGTATAGAAAAATAATGTGTCGAGTTGTCGACAGTTTTGCAAAGCGGACGAAGTAAAGTGACGATATGAGAAGTAAGTAGAGTTGCTAGTTAATTATTATGTTTATCAATAATTTTGTATGGATTGTTCTACTATTTCAACGGGTTGAATCGTTCATTCAATAGTTTAGGTGATAAAAAAGCGACGTTGATTTCGTCGCTTTTTTCAATTCTCGTGAATTAAATATTAAACAGCTTTTTGGCATTCTCAGTCGTTATGGCATCGATGGTTGCGATGTCGACATCACGCAAGTCGGCAACACGTTGTGCAACGAGAGAAGTGTAGGCTGGTTCATTACGTTTACCACGGTGTGGCACAGGCGCTAAATATGGACAGTCGGTTTCTAAAATGACCCACTGCATATCCAAATGTGGAATGACTTTATCCATCCCGCCATTCTTAAAGGTCGATACGCCACCCAAGCCTAAGTGGAAGCCTAGCTCATTGATTGCTTGCGCTTCTTCTAAGCTGCCTCCAAAACAGTGGAATACACCACGCAGACGACCATCTTGCTCTTGTCTTAGCAAAGTGAGTGTTTCTTCAATCGAATCACGAGTGTGGATAACGACTGGTAAGTCCATCTCTTTTGCCCAGTTAAGTTGAGCTACGAACGCCATTTCTTGCTCAGCACGATAGGTTTTATCCCAATACAGGTCGATACCGATTTCGCCCACCGCAATAAACTTGTGTTTCTCAAACCAACCGCGGATGATCTCCAACGTTTGTTCAACATTGCTGTCCACATAACAAGGGTGGAGTCCCATCATTGAGTGGCACACGTCAGGATATGCCGCTTCGGTTTGTAGCATGGGCTCAATAGAGTCCAGATCGATGTTTGGCAACAGGATTTTATTAATGCCTTGCGTTAAGGCGCGTTGTACTACTTCATCGCGGTCGTTATCAAATTCGCTGGCATAGATGTGCGCGTGGGTATCGATCATCGTTACTCTCTGTGCTTCATAGTTGGTTTCGTATTCGAAGTATACTTGAGTGTGAGTGCTGGGTCATTTTCAGTTTTTTTCATTACCTTTTTCCAGATTGTCACTCGCAACATGCATCAAGAGTGATATGATTTTGTTCACCAGATGATTTGATCATCATAACCGTCCAGACAAGGAGAAAATGGTGTCTGTATCAATTCAAGGTCCATTCCCTGCACGCCGTATGCGTCGTTTACGTAAGCACGATTTTAGTCGTCGTTTGATGGCTGAGAACCAACTTTCTGTTAATGATCTGATTTATCCAATGTTCATTCTTATGGGTAAAGATCGTCGTGAGAGCGTGGAGTCCATGCCGGGTGTAGAGCGTTTGTCGATTGATTTAATGCTAGAAGAAGCACAATACCTTGCAAATCTAGGCGTTCCAGCAATCGCGCTTTTCCCTGTCGTAAACCAAGACGCTAAAAGCTTATGTGCTACTGAAGCCTACAACCCAGAAGGTTTGGTTCAGCGAGCAGTACGAGCGCTTAAAGAACACATTCCTCAAATTGGTGTAATCACAGACGTGGCACTCGACCCATTCACGACACATGGCCAAGACGGCATCATCGATGAAGATGGCTACGTAATGAATGATGAAACCACAGAAGTATTGGTTAAGCAGGCTTTGTCTCATGCAGAAGCGGGTGCTGACGTAGTCGCGCCTTCAGACATGATGGATGGCCGAATTGGTAAGATCCGCGAAGCATTAGAAAACGCGGGCTACATTCATACTCAAATCATGGCTTACTCGGCTAAGTACGCATCGAACTACTACGGACCATTCCGTGATGCGGTTGGCTCTTCTTCAAATCTAAAAGGCGGCAACAAGAAAAACTACCAAATGGACCCTGCAAACATTGACGAAGCGATCCATGAAGTGGCGCTAGACATCAATGAAGGTGCGGACATGGTGATGGTTAAACCTGGTATGCCATACTTAGATGTAGTTCGCCGAGTTAAAACCGAACTTCAGGTACCGACGTTTGCTTATCAGGTGTCTGGTGAGTACGCGATGCATAAAGCGGCGATCATGAATGGCTGGCTCAAAGAGCGTGAAATTGTGATGGAATCACTATTGTGCTTCAAACGTGCAGGTGCAGATGGCATCTTAACGTACTTTGCGAAAGACGTTGCTGAGTGGTTGGCAGAAGAGAATGCACAAACTGCTCAACACCTAAATCGTACTCCGGAAGCGACAGAAGAGTAATTATCGCTCAGTGAGAAATACCAGACCAACAAGAGTTGTTCGTCTGTATATACCCAAGTAACCTCAGGCGGATTACAACAGTAACAATCCAAGGTGCTTGGGTATTTTTATTTTGGAGAAGAGAACAATGACAATGCTGATTCGTGAAGGCACATTGGAAGAAGCACTTCAAGTTGTGGCGCGTGTTACCGAGTTTTCGAAAGGAGAAACGGTAGACTCCATGACTCAACGTTTAGAAGAGAAAAACAGTTTAATCCTCGTTGCAGAAAAAAATGGCACGATTGTCGGCTTCAAAATAGGTTACGAATTAGAGGATGGTGTTTTCTATAGCTGGTTAGGTGGTGTTGTCCCTGAAGCTCGAAATGAAGGCGTGGCACAACTGCTTTTGGAAGCTCAAGAGGATTGGGTGGCAGAACAAGGCTACAACACATTAAAAGTGAAATCTCGAAACCAGTTTCCGGCTATGCTTCGCTTGTTATTGAGAAATGGCTATATAATTGAAAAGTTTGAAGAAAAAGTAAATCTTCGAGAATCTCGAGTGCATTTCATTAAAGCAATGTGAAAATAAATGAGATTTTTTCTCATTTAACTGTTGACTACGAAATGAGAATCATTATTATTAAACCTGTCTTAGGGAATGAGGAAAGTTCACAAGGACGTTGAGTGACTTATTAACAGAAGTTAATTAACTGAAAGTTGAGAAGTGATGAAACATTTTTCCGAGAACTTGCACGAATTCTTTTTGACACGACATTGCTCACATTGCTTCCAGTGTAATTTATAGCTTCTTGGTTAAGCTGCTCTATTTACAGAATTTGCTTTACCACTTCTGCTAGGCGACCCCATTCGGGTCGCTTTTTTCTTTTCTACGATTTCTATTTGACGTCACTATTAATATCTTTTCCACATGCGATGATCATTTTAGGATCGTTGATCTTCTCGCCGTTATGCGAATTTATTGTTATTAATCAATGGTTTGGGTTGGTGTTTTCTTGTGTTTTTTGTTATTGGATAACCAGTGGATAATTTCTATAAACAGAGTTATCCACAGGAGGTGGTGTTTTCGTGAATAAAGTCGGAAAAATTTACGCGACCTAGATCGAGCGAACAAGATAGATTCAGATCAGCAGTCATGGCATCCTAGGCAGATCTCTCAAGTACTGAATTGGATACAGACAATTATGGCAAGTATTCCTGAAAATCCGTTGATCCTTATCGACGGCTCTTCTTACCTATATCGCGCTTTTCACGCCTACCCGGGCACCATGAGCAATGGTGAAATTCCAACTAATGCCGTTTACGGCGTCGTGAACATGTTACGCAGCATGATGCGTCAGTTTGCGTCTGAGCGCATCGCGGTGGTTTTCGATGCAAAGGGAAAAACCTTTCGTGATGATATGTATGCAGAATACAAAGCGAATCGTCCGCCAATGCCGGATGACCTGCGTTGTCAAATTGAACCATTACACAATGTTATTCGTGCAATGGGTTTGCCGCTGATCTGTGTTCCTGGCGTCGAGGCGGATGACGTCATCGGTACGTTAGCATACCAAGCATCACAAAAGGGCATGCCTGTATTGATCAGTACTGGTGATAAAGACATGGCGCAGCTAGTGGATGATAACATTACCTTGATCAACACCATGACGAACGTCGTAATGGATCGTGAAGGTGTGGTTGAAAAGTTTGGCATTCCACCTGAGTTGATCATCGACTACTTAGCACTGATGGGCGATAAAGTAGATAACATTCCTGGTGTACCGGGTGTCGGTGATAAAACAGCGACCGCACTACTGCAAGGTATTGGTGGTCTGACGAAGTTGTATGAAAACCTCGATGATATTGCAGGGCTTGGTTTCCGTGGTTCTAAAACCATGGCGAAAAAGCTCATCGACAACAAAGAAAATGCCATGCTTTCGTATGAGCTCGCGACCATCAAATTGGATGTTGAGCTTGAGGAAACGCCAGAATCATTGCTGAAAGCGGAACCAAATAAAGACGAATTAGTGAAGCTGTATGGCCAACTGACGTTTAAATCTTGGTTGAATGAACTACTTGAAGGCGGTTCTGGATCTGTGGAGGCTGTAGAGCTTGCTGGATCTTCACAAGCTTCTTCTTCTCAAGCCGAGATGGAAACTTCTGCGGTAACAATCGATCGCAGCCAATATGAAACAATTCTGGATAAAGAAACCTTCAATGCTTGGCTAGATAAACTTCAAACGGCTGAGCTGTTTGCATTTGATACGGAGACCGATAACCTAGATTACATGCTAGCGAATCTAGTTGGTTTGTCATTCGCTGTCGATGAAGGTATTGCGGCTTATGTGCCAGTTGCACATGACTATTTAGATGCGCCTGAACAGCTTGATCGTGATTGGGTACTAGAACAGCTGAAGCCAATTCTTGAAGATGCAGCGAAAGCAAAAGTCGGTCAAAACTTAAAGTATGATGCGTCTGTACTCGCTCGTTACGACATTGAGCTAAAAGGTATCAAGCACGACACGATGTTGGAATCGTATATCTACAACAGTGTCGGCGGTAAACACGATATGGACAGCTTGGCGCTTCGCTTCCTACAGCACAGCTGCATTTCTTTTGAGCAAATTGCAGGTAAAGGCAAAAATCAGCTTACGTTTAACCAAATCGAACTGGAACAAGCATCGCCATACGCGGCAGAAGATGCGGATGTGACCCTTCGTCTGCACAATCGCTTGTTTGCTAATATCGAGCAGGATGAAAGCCTGAAGACAGTTTACGAAGAGATTGAAATGCCGTTGGTGCCAGTTCTTTCGCGCATTGAACGCACTGGGGTCTTTATCGATGAAATGAAGCTGAGTGCGCAGTCGGTCGAGATTACCGCTCGCCTTGATGAGCTTGAAAAGAAAGCGTACGAAATTGCAGAGCAAGAGTTTAACATGAACTCGCCAAAGCAATTACAAGCCATCCTATTTGAAAAAATGGGTTTACCGGTTGTGAAGAAAACGCCATCAGGCACACCATCGACGAATGAAGAAGTTCTGCAAGAACTCGCACTAGACTACCCACTACCAAAACTGATTTTGGAATACCGTGGTCTGGCGAAGCTAAAATCAACTTACACCGACAAACTGCCGAAGATGATCAACCCATCAACGGGTCGCGTGCATACTTCTTACCACCAAGCAGTGACCGCAACGGGTCGTCTATCTTCTACTGATCCGAACTTACAGAATATTCCAATTCGTAACGAAGCCGGCCGTCGTATTCGTCAAGCGTTTGTCGCGCCATCAGGGCATAAAATCTTAGCGGTCGACTACTCGCAAATCGAACTTCGCATCATGGCGCACCTTTCTGGCGACCAAGCTTTATTGGATGCATTCCGTGATGGCAAAGATATCCACGCGGCAACCGCAGCAGAAATCATGGGGGTTTCTATTGAGGACGTTTCAAGTGAGCAACGTCGTCGTGCGAAAGCGGTTAATTTCGGTCTTATTTACGGCATGAGTGCGTTTGGTTTGGCGAAGCAATTAGGCATTCCTCGTGGTGAGGCTCAAGCGTACATGGATACATACTTTGAACGTTACCCAGGCGTGATGCAGTACATGGAAGACACACGCAGCACGGCAGCAGATAAAGGGTATGTTGAAACGATTTTTGGTCGACGTTTGCATTTACCAGAAATCAAATCGCGCAACGGGATGCGTCGTAAAGCTGCTGAACGTGCGGCAATCAACGCACCAATGCAAGGTACGGCTGCGGACATCATTAAGAAAGCGATGCTGTGGGTTGATCAGTGGATTCAGGAAGAAGGCAATGGTCGTGTGAAGTTATTAATGCAAGTACACGATGAATTGGTCTTTGAAGTTGAAGAGTCATCATTGTCCGAAATTGAAAGTAAAGTACAGAAATTGATGGAATCTGCAGCAGAGCTAAAAGTACCGTTGGTTGCAGAAGCAGGTCACGGTGATAACTGGGATCAAGCTCATTAGTCACTTTTAGACCAAAATAACCAATTAATTATGAGCCAGCGCACAAACGCTGGCTTTTTTTTGAGATTAAAAAAGCTAGCGCAAAGTTAACTTTGATGTTGCTTAATAAAAATTTCATGAAAAAAAACTACAAAAATTCTTTGCAATTCTGACCAATTGTTGTACATTAATACTCGTAGGGTACAGAGGTAAGATGTTCTATCTTTCAGACCTTTTGTTTCACGTTATTGGATTAGGCTGATTCAGCCGCCCCAGTCAGTTTTTGACTGGGGCGTTTTTTATTGGACGAAAGAAAATTATTCTTTTGGATCAGTAGCTTAAAGTAAGCCTTCAGAAACCTTCTTTTTTGACCTTTCTAAATCACTGCAAAATCTCGATTTTTCCTTCAAATTTATCGCGTTATTCATCCTGTAAATTTACGCCAGTCACACTATTATTTTTTCTTGAAAGAAACTAAGTTACATCTTTTTGAAGATTTGCTTGGCTTAACTGTCTGAATTGTAACACTATTGGGTGTTTTTGGAGTGAATGTTTGGTGATACACAGGAAACAAGAGCGCTTTTTAACCTATTGAAATCGAATCTCAGTTCAGCAATGCTTCGTCACATAACAATAATTACCAATTTTTCTCTCCCGTTATCCCTGCCAGGAAGGCGGGGATTTTTATTGCCTGTTATTTAGTTCAGATAAACAAAAGCCCCACCAAATGGCAGGGCCGTGTCGAAGAAATTTAACAAATATTGTTAATTATTCTTCATCGCTCGCTGGTATCTCTTGTTCGTCTTCTTCTATCAGGTGTGCTAGTGCTGGTGCAAACCAGGTATCCAGTTTTGCACGTAGCTGATCGACACCTAATCCTTTCAGTGAAGAGAACACATCAACAGAAACGTCACCACCGAAAGTTTCTACTTGCTTACGAACTTTCAGTAGAGTTTGTTTGCGTGCACCACTTTTTAGTTTATCTGCTTTGGTTAGCAAAACTTGCACAGGAATGTGGCTATCGATGGCCCAGAAAATCATTTGTTGGTCGAGATCTTTCATTGGATGACGAATGTCCATTAGAACCACTAAGCCTTTTAGGCACTCGCGTTTCTGTAGGTATTCACCCAAAGATTTCTGCCATTTGTTTTTCATCTCTACCGGTACTTGAGCAAAACCGTATCCAGGTAGATCGACAATGTGACAACCTTCTTCTACTTTGAAAAGGTTGATTAATTGCGTACGACCAGGTGTCTTTGATGTCTTGGCTAAGCTTTTTTGATTAGTTAGACGGTTAAGTGCACTCGATTTACCAGCGTTTGAGCGTCCTGCAAACGCAATTTCGACACCTTCGTCTTCCGGCAGGTGACGAATATCGGGTGCGCTGGTGATGAAATGCGTATTTTGGTAATGAATTTTTACGCTCACTGTTAACTCCATCTCGACTTTGTGTAGTCGATTGATTACTTTTTTGTGAAAATGTGTAAAATAACCGTGCTCGGCATAAGGTCGCCTATTGTACCATGAGTGTACGCGGTATGTTCACATTCCGTGGTACTGGAAGCTTGATAATTATAATGGAATGTCATGAAGAAATTAGCGCTAATTTTGAGTCTTTTAGCCAGTTGCTCAGTATGGGCCCAAGGTAATATTGAGGCTGGTAAAGCAAAATCACAAACCTGTGTCGCCTGTCACGGAGCAGATGGCAACAGTGCAATAACAACGTACCCGAAACTCGCAGGCCAACACGCTAAGTATCTTGAGAAGCAGTTAAAAGAACTTAAGCTAGGCATGACAAGTGGTGGTAAACAAGGTCGTTACGATCCTGTAATGAGTGGTATGGCAATGCCACTGAGCGATGAAGATATCGCAGACCTATCTGCTTACTACGCTTCGCTACCAGTTTCAGAAAACTCAACACCTGAAGATGTAGTAGCAAAAGGCAAAACGCTTTATACCGCTGGTGATGCCGAGCGTGGCCTAACCGCATGTATTGCATGTCATGGTCCTCGTGGCAATGGTACTGAGCTTTCAGGTTTCCCGAAAATTTCTGGTCAGCATGCTGACTACATCAAAGCTCAGCTAGAAAAATTCCGTGATGGCGACCGTGGCAATGATATGAATGCCATGATGCGCGACATCGCGAAGAAAATGACAGACGAAGATATCGAAGTGCTGTCTAAATACGTTGGCGGTCTGCACTAATATACCTAAATCGCTCAAGATCCTGCATCTTGAGCTGGTTGGGTAGATGTCCCTACATCGTTCGAGCAACTTGTACAAAAATGCCCTAGTGAATCCACTAGGGCATTTTTGTTCGTGACAGATATCACAGTCGAGTTTGGATGCGAAAGCGATAGTTGGCTCGGCAGTTTGTGAGACATTTGCCATACTTGATGTTGGCTTTTTCTTGTTAGTGTTTTTAAGCTTTTGATTAAATGATAATTTTGATTTTTTAGAAAAATAGGCGGATTATTTTTTCAACCCATTACTTGTGAGCATAACGGGATGGCGTAAAGTAGAAGTCGTTCACAGGGAGTGAATGTAAGGATTTAAGACCACGGTTTAGGTCTCCAAGGATGTAGCTCGGATGCTTGGTGATTTAGAAAGGGATTTAGATAGGTAGGGAGCCTATCAGATAAGGATGGTCATCTCGTCTGACGGTTAAGACAGTGAAACGGATCAGGCACAGGAAGTTGCTCAGTAGACAGGAAGTAAACGGATAGCCAAAACTCATCAGGAAGATGAAAAACAACTCTTTTTGGCAGGGAAAGCTCTAAAAACAAAGGGATCATTGGTGCACCAAATGTGTGCAACACAGTTTCGCCAATTGATGGCACTTAGAAAGCGACAGTCTGACTGTCGCTTTTTTTATATCCGTTGACTTGCTCAGTCGTAACTTGAATTGAGATTACTGCACTTATTTAGCTTTATAGGTTGTAAACAAAGTTTTTTAATAAAAATTGCTGAAAAAATACTCAACAACACTCCAATCCGAGTTCACTTTCTGGTATGTTTCGCATCCCTGTTTGAGGAAGTCAGCATGCATACCTGTCCTTTATGCCAAAATCAGCGCACTCACCATTATTTTGAAGATAAGCGTCGTGAATATCTTCAATGTGAGCAGTGCAGCTTGGTATTCGTAAATCCAGACCAACGTTTGGATGCGGAAAGCGAAAAAGCTCACTATGATTTGCATGAGAACAACCCCGATGATTTGGGTTACCGACGCTTTTTGTCGCGTATTGCTGACCCGATCACAGAGCGAATTTCTCCACAATCAAATGGTATCGACTTTGGTTGTGGTCCTGGCCCAACGCTCTCCTTGATGCTGGAAGAGGCGGGGCACAACATGGCGTTGTACGATCTCTACTACCACCCTGATACGTCGGTTTTAGAAAAAACGTACGACTTCATGACAGCAACAGAGGTGATAGAGCACCTCTACCACCCAGATTTGGTGTGGAAGCAATGGTTGAATTTAGTTAAGCCAGGGGGCTGGATAGGCCTGATGACGAAAATGGTCATCGACGTGGAGGCTTTCAAATCATGGCATTATAAGAACGATCTCACTCACGTAGTGTTCTTTAGTCGTGACACGTTCCAGTTCCTAGCTGAGCGGGATAAGCTCGAACTCGAATTTATTGGTAATGATGTAATTTTACTGAGGAAACCCCAGTAATGAGCCGTAGTAAAAAATCTAGAAAACCGGGTGCCGCTGGTGCACCTGAGTTTGTTGTAACTCGTAACCGTACAGAATCTGATGTGGAAGGCCGCTTACGCAAGCGTGCTAAAAAGCGTAAAGGTCTGAAAACGGGTAACCGTAACTCAGAAGTTAACGAGCAGAAAAAGCAAGCTGCTGCACAAAATCGCGACCCGCGCTTAGGCAGCAAAAAGAAAATACCTCTGATTGTTGAACCTGCGAAGAAAATGACGAAGCAAGAGCGTCGTTTGTCGGCAGAGCAAGAACTAGAGATGCTAGAAAATGACGCGCAATTGAACGTGTTGCTAGACCGTATTGAAGCGGGTGAAAACCTGGGCACAGGTCTACAGAAATTCGTCGATGAGAAACTCGATCGCATTGAGAAACTAATGGACCAACTAGGTTTGTTGGAACCTGAAGAAGAGGAAGACTTCACTGCACCTGCTGAGAAAAGCACGCGCAACGATGATGACTTGCTGGCAGATTTCGACGACATTAATTTCGACGACTATAAAGGATAATTAAGCTATGAATGTAACCTTATTAGCTATTGCTGGTGTTGTGATTATCATCGCACTCGCTTCTTATGCAGGTTACCTTCTGCTTCAATTGAAAAAGCAAAAGGAATTGCAGCTGAAGCATCAAAAATTGGCGATAGACAAACGTAACGCCAACATTTTTGAGAATGTGCATACCTTGTGTCAGGCGGGCATTCAAGGCCAGTGCGATTTATCTGAAATCAGTATCCGTGTGTATAACATCATGGATTATGTACAAGGTGAAGACCGCGTTGATTTCGATAAAACGTACCCTGCGATTTCTGAGCTTTACCACATCGTGAAAGATATGGCGCGTGGCGAAGAACGCCAACAACTTGCCAAGAAAGAGCGTATGCAACAGAACTTGACGCGTCATAAAGCGGAAAGCCGCCTCACTGATGCGATTATTGAGGAGCTCAAAGTGTTGCAGAAAAACGTCCAGCCACTGAATAATCAAATCAATATTCAGATGATTTAAGCGCGACCCCCAATAGTCTCCTTATGACTAATGGGGGTATCGTGATCACGCTAGCACTTCTTTAGTTTTATACTTAAAAAGCCAGTCGGCGTTGCCACGCTTGTCATCGTCGTATGGCAAAATAGCGGCTCTGAATATCGGGTGACGGCTTTCGTTGCCCTAGCATTTAACGGAAAGTACCACCATGTCGAATCAACACACTGAATCGAAACAGCAAATCGTCTGGGATCAAGCGGTATTGGATAAGTACAACTATTCCGGGCCTCGTTATACGTCGTACCCAACGGCGCTGGAGTTTCATGAAGCGTTCACCATTTCTGATTATGATATGGCATGCACTCAATACCCAGAACGCCCATTATCGCTGTACGTACACATTCCGTTCTGTCACAAGCTTTGTTACTACTGTGGATGTAATAAAGTCATTACGCGCCACTCGCACAAAGCGGATGAATACCTCGACGTGCTTGAACACGAAATTCGTCAACGTGCTGCATTACTTGTTGGTCGCACCGTGACGCAATTGCATTTTGGTGGTGGTACACCGACGTTTCTCTCTGAAAAGCAAATCACGCGTGTAATGAGCCTGCTACGCCAAGAGTTTACTTTTAGTAGCGATGCTGAAATCAGTATCGAGGTTGACCCGCGTGAAATCGAGCTGACCATGCTGGATCATCTGCGTAGTGAAGGCTTCAATCGCTTGAGCATCGGTGTTCAGGACTTCAACAAAGAAGTGCAAAAACTGGTGAATCGTGAGCAAGATGAAGAGTTCATCGTTGCGATGGTTGCGCGCGCAAAAGAGTTAGGCTTTCGTTCGACGAACCTAGATTTGATTTACGGTTTACCGAAGCAGACCAAAGAATCTTTTGCCAAGACTCTAGAACAAGTGCTAGAGATGCAGCCGGGCCGTCTATCCGTGTTTAACTACGCGCACATGCCACAGCTATTTGCAGCGCAGCGTAAGATTAAAGACGAAGATCTGCCAAAGGCAGAAGAGAAGATGGCGATTCTGCAAGACACCATCGCGACACTGACTGATGCTGGCTACCAATTTATCGGTATGGACCACTTTGCTTTGCCGGACGATGAACTTGCTGTTGCCCAGCGCGAAGGTATTTTGCATCGCAATTTCCAAGGCTACACCACACAAGGTGAATGTGACTTGGTTGGCTTTGGTGTTTCTGCAATCTCGATGATCGGCGATGCGTACGCGCAAAACCAGAAAGAGCTGAAGAAATACTACGCTCAAGTCAACGAACTTCGTCACGCTCTATGGAAAGGGGTCTCTCTGGACTCCGATGATTTGCTCCGTCGTGAAGTGATTAAGCAGCTGATTTGTAACTTCAAGTTAGACAAGAAAGCCATTGAGTCTGAGTTTAAAGTGAGGTTTGAACAGTACTTTAAAGAAGATTTGCAGCTACTTCAGACCTTTATTAACGATGAGCTGGTGGAAGTGGATGATAATGAAATTCGTGTGACGCTGCGAGGTCGTTTGTTGATCCGTAATATTTGTATGAGCTTCGATAAATACCTACGAGCAAAGGCACGTCAGCAACAGTTCTCTCGTGTTATTTAATCAGAGATACAGATTCAAGATATAAAAAATGCCAGCAGATGCTGGCATTTTTTTATGTTTTCGCTGGATTTAAGCGCGATCTTTTACTTTTTCTCTCAGTTCCGATTTTTCTGCTTCTGAAAGGAACGCAATCTCAAGGCCATTGATTTGCGCTTGGCGAATCTGGTCTTGGCTCAGGCCAGCGGCTGGTGCCGCTACTTCGTATTCGTATGGCAGTTCGATACCTTCAACCGCTGGATCGTCAGTGTTCAAACACGCAAGAACGCCATGCTCTAGGAACTGCTTGAGAGGGTGGTTTTCTAGCGTTTCTACCGTACTTGTTTGGTAGTTTGACGTCAGGCAAGATTCAATACCAATGCGGTTTTCTGCTAGGTAATCCATCAGTTTTGGATCGTGAATCGCTTTTACGCCGTGACCGATACGAGTTGCGCCCAGCTCATTGATTGCTTGCCACATGCTCTCTGCACCTGCTGCTTCACCAGCATGGACCGTTACCCCAAGGCCAGCATCGCGTACTTGCTTGAAGTGAGACACAAAGCGATCACCCGGTTGGCCTAGTTCGTCACCCGCAAGGTCGACGGCAACGATGTGATCTTTCTGGCTCAGAATGCCGTCCAGTTCTTGTTGACATGCGTCAGTGCCAAATGTGCGACTCATGATACCGATCAGGTTGGCTTTCACGCCAAAATCGCGCATACCCGCTTGCACACCGTCCACGACGGCTTCAACAACCCCCGCTACTGGTAGCTTGTGTTTCATCGCCATGTAGTAAGGAGAGAAACGCAGCTCTGCGTAATCGATTTGTGCGTTTAGCGCGTCTTCTACGTTTTCGTACGCGACACGACGACACGCATCTAGATCGCCCAGTACAGCAACACCCCAGTCGAGCTTAGAAAGGAAAGCAACAAGAGAGGGTTCCGCTTCGACAATTTGAACGTGAGGAGTGAGAGACTCAATATCGTACGCTGGTAGGGCAATGCCAAACTTTTGGCCTAGCTCAAGAATCGTTTTAGTACGAATGTTACCGTCGAGGTGACGGTGCAAATCAGTAAGAGGAAGGTTCTTCGTTATCATTTTGTCGATCCGGATAGTTATGAACTGGAACAGGGCCCAAACATCATCTGTGACAATACATGGGTAAGATTTGCAGTTAAGTATAAATAACAGTTGGGTAGATTGTCAGTAGAGGATGACTAGGAAATCAACGATTCTCGCTCTTTTCTACTTCATGTTCACCAAATGTGTTGGCCATTCTTCTAGTGGCATAGGGCGGCTGTAGTAGAAGCCTTGCACCTGATTACAGCCTAAAGAGCGGAGTAATTGTGCTTGATTGCTATCCTCGACACCTTCCGCGACGACATTAGTTTTGAGACCTGCTGTGATATTGATGACGGCAGCGACGACTGAACTGTTTAAGTTTTCTTGCGTGAGTTGATTGATGAAGGTGCGATCAATCTTCAAGCAAGTAAACGGTAGAGAGTGGAGGTAACCCAGTGATGAGTAACCGGTGCCAAAGTCATCTATCGCGATACCAATACCCATTTCACGCAGCTTAGTCATATTTTCTAGTGTGGTCGGTGCGCTATCAATGATGCGTGATTCTGTGATCTCTAGTGTGAGGTTACTTGCTGGTAATTTCGTGATATCCAATACGCTTGTCACCGTATCAACAAAACTTGGGCAAGATAGTTGATTAACGGAGATATTCACATGCAGTTGGAAGTCCGACGGCCACTGTTTGCTTTCGATCGCTTGGTAAGTGTCGCGACAAGCTTGTAACAGAATCTGTTGGCCGATGGCTTTGATCATGCCGCTTTCTTCCGCGATTGGGATAAAATCTAATGGTGACACCATACCTGAGTCGCTATGCCAACGCGCAAGTGCTTCGGCGCCACACACTGTGCCACTGACGAGATCCACAATCGGTTGGTAATGAGGAATAAACTCTCGGTTTTCAATGCCAGTTTGGATCTTGGTCAGCATTTGCGTACGAAACTTTGAAGCGCTCGCTAGTTCTGGGCTGTAGTGACAAACACCAGTCAGTGAGTCTTGTTTGGCGTAACTTAATGCGATGCTGGCGTTGCGTAACCATAAAGGCATGGTTTCGTTTGGCTGGGTTTGTACAATACCAAGTGAAATCTTCATCACTACATTCTCGCCTTCCACCATAAATGGGGTGGAAAAGAGTTGCTGTAATCGACGCTCGGTTTGTTTAATTTTGGTTTCAGTGTCGACATTTGAGAGAAACACCGCGAACTCATCACCACCAATCCGAGCCAATAATGCGTTGTCACGAAACTGCTGTTTTAACCTTTCAGCGATGCTGACCAACAGCTGGTCGCCGTTGTGATGACCCACACTGTCGTTGATATCTCTAAATTTGTTGATACCAAGTAAAAATAAACTGCCGTGACAAAGATCAGACTGATTTTCACAGATTTCGACCAAACCCTGACGACTATATAAGCGTGTCAGAGAGTCATAAACCAACTGTTCACGCAATGCTTTGAATGAAGCTCTTAGATTGTTCGCCATTTCATTAAAAGCATGAACCAGTACGGTTGTCTCATACACATAACCAGGCTTTGGCATGCCGCTATCCCAATCCCCATTTGCCAGGTGCTGAGCGGCGGCGGCCGTCGCGTTAATTGGTCTGGTAACTCGGTTGAAAATGATCCAACTGATGGCGATACCAAATAGGCTTACAATAATGCCAACGAGCCAGCTCTCTTGCTGGCTTTTTGGTAACAGGCCGAGAAGCTCAGACTCCGAAATGGAGGTGCCGATAAACCATGTTAAGCCGTCTTGGTCTCGATACGGGGTTAGCCGACTGAAAATACGTTGGCCATCATGTTCAAATGAAAAAGTATAAGGTTGCTTGGTGTTGTTGAGATCGAAAGACCGGACTCGGCTCGCACTGATTTTGATGATCGGGTCTGCGTTTTCAGCGGCAAGCAAACGCTGCCCTTTATCCGAAAATTTTGTGCCCCATGAGATGACGCTTCCCGGGCCTGAGTGAGCGATTAAACGATGATCTGGGTCCATGATGTAGACCGACGCTTTAGTGTTGTATTTTAACTCGCGCAGGAATTCGTTGAATGTATTGATACGAATGTCTGTCACCAAAACACCAGCAAATTGGTCGTGTTTGTACACCGGCGTCATGGCTGATAGCGTAATATCCTGGCGTTCATCAGCGTTGGTATAAATTTCAGACCAAGTGGCGTTTTGGCTCTCTGCAACGGGCTTATACCATGGGCGAGTGCGAGGATCGTATTGGGAGATAACCGTTCGAATGTTGTTACTCACATGGTTGGTTCCATAAATAACCAGATCACCATCGGTGTAGCGATCTTGCACCATTAAGGTGTAATCGTCGGAAAGCTCGCGGCGAAAGCCTGCAAAGTCGCCGTTTTCTGAACCAAATGCGATTACATCCAACTGCGGTATCGATTGGTAAAGATTTTTGAATGCACTCAGCAGGTAGTTTTGAATGTCTGAGGTATCGTGAGGGCGATAAAGGTTGTGATAGCTGACGTTGTGCGCGAGAGCCATAACCGCAGTAAAAGGCTTACGTAGATAGCTATTGAGGTGGTCGTGGACACTTTCGGTTAACACGGAAAGTTGCTTGTCACTGATATCCGTGACCACTTCTTCGTAACTTTGTTTTTGGACGTAGACAACGACACCGATCGCCAGTAAGAAGATCATGACAAATGGAATCAGAACAGCAGTACGCAGTGTAATTTGAGTCGTAGCAGTAGACATCGCCTAATCACATAGATGGTGGTGCGCCACAATTGTACTGATGTTTTTATTAATATCGAGTGACAAACGACGCTCGTTGTTAACGCACCACGTAAGTGATTGTCAGTACAATTCTTTTAATTTTCTGGTGAGTGTATTTCGCCCCCAGCCTAATACTTTAGCGGCATCTTGCTTATGACCTTTAGTGTGCTCTAAGGCTGCTTCTAATAAAATGCGTTCAAATTCTGGTAAAGCGTAAGAAAGTAGTTCTTTATCTCCTGCTGCGAGTGAATGCCGTGCCCAATCCGCCAATTGTTCTTGCCAACTACCATGTGCAGAGTCTGAAATGGATTTTTTCTCTTCGAGTAGTTCGCTTGGCAAGTCATTTGGTAACACCTCGCTACCACTGGCCATAACGGTTAACCAACGGCAAATATTCTCTAATTGACGCACGTTGCCAGGCCAATCAAGGCGGTTAAGAATCTCTACAGTCGACGGGTGGAGAGTTTTTGTTTCCACACCAAGCTCATCAGCCGCACGGATAAGAAAATGCTGTGTAAGCTTTTCAATGTCTTGCTTACGCTCACGCAGTGCCGGGATCTGAACGCGAATCACGTTTAAGCGATGAAAGAGGTCCTCACGGAAGTCACCTTCGTGCACCAGCTTTTCTAAGTTCTGGTGTGTTGCCGCGACAATTCGTACATCGACACTAATCGGAGAGTGACCGCCCACTCGATAAAACTGCCCGTCAGCTAGAACGCGTAGTAAACGAGTTTGAATGTCCAATGGCATGTCGCCGATTTCGTCTAAAAATAGAGTGCCGCCATTGGCTTGTTCGAATCGTCCTTGACGAACATTGTTTGCCCCCGTAAACGCGCCTTTTTCGTGGCCAAATAGTTCTGATTCAATCAAGTCTTTGGGAATCGCCGCCATATTGAGCGCAATGAAAGGTTTGTTAGCACGTGGACTGTGACGGTGCAGTGCATGAGCAACGAGTTCTTTACCCGTGCCCGATTCACCGTTAATCAAGACTGAAATAGAGGAGCGAGAAAGACGACCAATGGCGCGAAACACCTCTTGCATCGCTGGTGCTTCACCGATAATTTCAGGCGTTTCTGCTGGAATGTCTTCTGGAGAGAGCTGCTCGCGTTTGTTTTCGTGGCTGTGTGCAATGGCTCGCTCAACCAGAGTTAAGGTTTCATCAATATCAAAAGGTTTTGGTAAATATTCAAAAGCACCTTTTTGGTACGCATTCACTGCCGCATCTAAATCTGAGTGTGCGGTCATGATAATCACGGGAAGGTCTGGGTAATCGCGCTGTACTTGTTTTAGTAGCTCCAACCCATCAATACCTGGCATGCGAATGTCTGATACTAGAACATCCGGCACTTCGCGTTCGAGCGCCATTAACACGCTTTCTCCATCGGCATAGGTTTCACATTTGATGTTGGCAGAGGAGAGCGTTTTCTCCATTACCCAGCGAATTGAACTGTCGTCATCAACGACCCAAACATATCCTTTACTCATGTAGTAATCCTTGCAGCAAACCGAAAAACTGACGCGACTTGAAGTCCATTAGCGCAATCAGATCGGCAGATAAATAGTAAATGTTGTGTGACCAGGCCAGCTTTCTACGTCTATTTTTCCATTGTGCTGGTCGATCAAATTTTGCGAAATAGATAGCCCTAATCCAGTTCCTCCCTCGCGGCCACTGACCATGGGATAGAACAGCGTGTCTTGTAGTTCCGGTGGAATACCTGGGCCGTTGTCTGTGATTTCGACACGAGCAGCGAGTTTACAGCGTTTGCCGTGAATATTGGCTTGGTGCACCGTTCTGGTGCGAATGGTTATTTTCCCGTGTTCTTGATGGCTAAGAATTTGTGCGGCGTTGCTGACGATATTAAGCATTGCCTGTTCGATTTGGTCTGTATCCATCAAAATCTCTGGCAAGCTTGGGTCATAATCTCGTTCAATGATGATTGAGCGTTGTGACTCTAATTCAACCAGTTGGCGAACCTTTTCAAGAATTTGGTGCAGATTCTCTTGTGTCTTCTTACCTGGCTTTTGCGGTCCTAGTAATCGATCCACGAGCGCCCTTAAACGGTCTGCTTGCTCAATGATGATGTGTGTATATTCGGTGAGAGAGGGCTCTGGCAGCATTTTTTCTAACAATTGCGCCGCACCGCGTAAGCCGCCAAGCGGATTTTTGATCTCATGTGCAAGCCCTCGGACTAACAGCTTCGCCGCTTGTTGTTGGGCGTGTTGGTTCAGTTCTTGAGAGAGTCGGCGCTGCTGATCAATTTTGCGCATCTCGACCAGAAGCATCAACTGTTTTTGCCAAGTGATAGGGCTAACCGTCACCTCTAGCATTAAAGGGCGGCCATCAACAACGAAAGTGACGTCACTGTCGGTGATGCTTTGGCCACTTTGCAACGGTTGAGTGAGCAGCGCGAGATCCAGCGACGCATGCTGAATCAATTGAGAAAGTGATTGTTCAATAATTCGTTTGGCGCTTTGAGAAAACAGCAATTCGGCAGCCGGATTGGCATAACGGATGGCCAATCCATCATCAAGAATCAGCGTTGCTGTCACCATATTGTTGAGAATGGCACTAGGAAGACTGGTATCCACATTACGTCCTTGTTTTGCTTTAAGATTGTGCGATGCACAATAATGGTGCAATTGAACGTTAAGTATGGCGAATAAATCTTAGAAGAAAAAGTGAAAAGCACCGCTGTGATGTGATTTTTTTCACCAGATATTCTATTTTGCCCCTTTTACGGTCGGCTTAACACTTGCTCTATGTAAATGCACCGTTATAGGGCTAGTAGATGCAATAAGCTTGCCGCTTCTTTTCGCGTGCACAGCAAGTGTGTGAGTGCCTCGGTCAATATTGTTTAACTGCCACACTATATGGTTTTGTGGTGCACCATAAGGTTTTCCATCGAGTAACAATTGCAATTGCTCACCGATACCAAGCTTGCGATTGGTTTCTAATTGAATATTGATGATGCCTCGATTACTGCGGATGGTCTCGTTGTGCTTGGGAGTCAGCATCGAGAGTTGTAATGGAAGAGGCTTCTCGGTTGTTTTCTCTGGCTTGTTTTGTGATGCAGTAGATGGCGTAGTCTGAGGTGCGAGCGATTCAGTACTTTCTACCTCAGGAGCTGGTGCGCTGGCTTCAAGGTTTGGCAGTGCGATCGCTTTTGCTCCTTTGTTTGGTGTATCACTAAAGTGAACCACGCCATTTTCATCTACCCACGTATACGCGACCTGCGCGAAGGCGATAGAGGCGATTAACAATCCGCTGAGTGCACACAGTGATGGAATAAGCTGAACTTTCATTGCTCACCTTCTCTTGTTCGATGATTTCACGTTTCAATGGCTTAGCTCTTTGACCTGTAAGGAAAAATTCTAAGTGTATTTTTATTATCCTCTCATGTTAAACGTCGAAGCTTGACTGGCGAATACAAAAAAGGCCCGCCTGCGAGGCGAGCCTAATATTTTATTGCTGTGTTTACATTTTACACAGTGTCGACCTTACACAGAGTAGTAAAGTTCGAACTCAACAGGGTGAGTTGTCATGTTCACACGCTCTACGTCCTGAGACTTAAGGTCGATGTATGAATCGATGAAGTCGTCAGAGAATACGCCGCCCGCTGTTAAGAACTCACGATCAGCATCTAGCTCTGCTAGCGCGTCTTTTAGTGAGTATGCAACAGTTGGGATTTCTGCTGCTTCTTCAGCTGGAAGATCGTAAAGGTCTTTATCCATCGCTTCGCCTGGGTGGATCTTATTCTTGATACCGTCAAGACCAGCCATAAGCATTGCTGCGAAACATAGGTATGGGTTCGCCGCTGGGTCACCGAAACGAACTTCGATACGACGTGCTTTCGGGCTTGGTACCACTGGGATACGGATTGAAGCAGAGCGGTTACGCGCTGAGTAAGCTAGCATTACTGGTGCTTCGAAGCCTGGTACAAGACGTTTGTACGAGTTTGTTGATGGGTTAGCGAATGCGTTGATTGCACGAGCGTGTTTGATGATACCACCGATGTAGTAAAGCGCCATTTCAGATAGACCGCCGTACTTGTCACCAGCAAATAGGTTTACGCCATCTTTTGCTAGAGACTGGTGAACGTGCATACCGCTGCCGTTGTCGCCAACAAGTGGTTTAGGCATAAACGTCGCTGTTTTACCAAACGCGTGAGCAACGTTGTGTACAACATACTTGTAGATTTGGATTTCGTCAGCTTTGGTTGTTAGCGTGTTGAAACGAGTTGCGATTTCGTTTTGACCCGCCGTTGCCACTTCGTGGTGGTGCGCTTCAACAACAAGACCCATTTCTTCCATTACTAGACACATAGCAGAACGGATGTCTTGAGATGAATCTACTGGAGCTACTGGGAAGTAACCACCTTTAACGCCTGGACGGTGACCTTTGTTACCTTCTTCGTAGTCAGAACCTGTGTTCCATGCCGCTTCTACGTCGTCGATTTTGAAGAAAGAGCCTGACATGTCTGTCGAGAACTTCACGTCATCAAATAGGAAGAATTCTGGCTCAGGACCGATAAGTACAGTATCTGCAACACCTGTAGAACGCATGAAGTCTTCAGCGCGTTTTGCGATAGAGCGTGGGTCACGGTCATAGCCTTGCATTGTTGCAGGCTCTAAGATGTCACAACGGATATTTAGTGTTGCGTCTTCCGTGAATGGGTCAAGCACAGCAGAAGATGCGTCAGGCATCATTACCATGTCTGATTCGTTGATACCTTTCCAGCCAGCAACTGATGAACCATCGAACATTTTACCTTCTTCGAAGAAGTCTGCGTCGATTTGGTGAGCAGGGATCGAAATGTGCTGCTCTTTACCTTTTGTATCAGTGAAGCGTAGGTCAACAAACTTAACTTCGTTTTCTTGGATCAGCGATAGAACGTTTTCTACTGACATCTTGGATAACCTCCAGTGTTAATAAGCGGTAAAAGCTCGATTTATGAATTATTCATGAAACCTGGCATTGATTAATCAATTTGACTTTTCATTAATCGATGCTGTTTTAACTAAAGCCAAAACCGTGCCAAAAAAAATATTCCATTAATTTCAAGCAATTGTGTTTTTGAATGCTAGTTTGGTGCAGTTGCTTGCACCAAAATGATCTTTGATTGCACTATTATGGTGCTAAAAATCATTGTTGCACCATAATGTGACAGATAGATTGCGTATTCAGCCCAGTTTTTGAGCAAGAGTCAATTTGAATTATGCATCGATTAGAATAAAGTTGCGTTTAATCAATTCGTTCTGAGGAAGAAAATGGGCATTAAGCGTAAAAATCGCAGAAATGCTCGGGAGTAGATCACATATTTCTAGGCTTTTTGCTAAAATCTGGTACATTATGGCCGTTTTTTTAATCAGCAAATGTCGCCAGAGAGCACCCGTTCTCAGCGTGGGGGCATTTCATCTATCTAAGTGAATCAATATCCATGGCTACTCCACAGATTGATAAATTAAGAAATATCGCGATCATCGCGCACGTTGACCACGGTAAAACCACGTTGGTTGACAAGCTGCTACAACAATCAGGCACGCTTGAGTCTCGCGGTGAAGCTGAAGAGCGAGTCATGGACTCGAACGACATCGAGAAAGAGCGCGGTATTACCATTCTTGCTAAAAACACAGCAATCGACTGGAACGATTACCGTATCAACATCGTAGATACTCCGGGACACGCGGACTTCGGTGGTGAAGTTGAGCGTATCATGTCGATGGTAGACTCTGTACTACTTATCGTTGACGCAGTTGATGGTCCAATGCCTCAAACGCGTTTCGTAACACAAAAAGCGTTTGCTCACGGTCTAAAACCAATCGTTGTAATCAACAAGATTGACCGCCCTGGCGCACGTCCTGATTGGGTTATGGACCAAGTGTTCGACCTGTTCGACAACCTAGGTGCAACTGATGACCAGCTAGACTTTAAAGTAGTTTACGCATCAGCACTTAACGGTTGGGCTTCTCTAGAAGAAGGCGAAACTGGCGAGAACATGGAACCACTATTCCAAACTATCGTTGATGTTGTTGACGCGCCAAATGTTGACCTTGATGGTCCACTACAGATGCAAGTTTCTCAGCTAGACTACAGCTCTTACGTTGGTGTTATCGGCGTGGCTCGCGTAACTCGTGGTAGCGTTAAGCCAAACCAGCAGGTAACCATTATTGGTGCTGACGGTAAAACTCGCAACGGTAAAGTGGGTACAGTAATGGGCTACCTTGGCCTAGAGCGTCACGAAGTGGAACAAGCTAACGCGGGTGATATCATCGCAATCACTGGTCTTGGCGAGCTGAAAATTTCTGACACTATCTGTGCACAAAACGCAGTAGAAGCATTACCACCATTGTCTGTTGATGAACCAACAGTAACAATGACGTTCCAAGTAAACACGTCTCCATTCGCGGGTAAAGAAGGTAAGTTCGTAACGTCACGTAACATCCTTGAGCGTCTTGAGAAGGAATTGGTACACAACGTTGCACTACGCGTTGAGCAAACAGACGATCCAGATAAATTCCGCGTATCAGGTCGTGGTGAACTTCACCTTTCTATCCTGATCGAAAACATGCGTCGTGAAGGCTTTGAGCTTGCGGTATCTCGTCCAGAAGTAATCATCAAAGAAGAAGATGGTCAGTTGATGGAACCGTTCGAAACGGTAACTATCGACGTAATGGAAGAGCACCAAGGCGGCATCATGGAGAACATCGGCCTACGTAAAGGTGAGCTGAAAGACATGTCTCCAGACGGTAAAGGTCGTGTGCGTATGGACTTCGTTATGCCATCACGTGGTCTGATCGGTTTCCAAACGGAATTCATGACACTGACTTCAGGTTCAGGTCTTCTTTACCATACGTTTGATCACTACGGCCCTCACAAAGGCGGTAACATCGGTCAACGTGTAAACGGTGTACTAATCGCGAACGCGATGGGTAAAGCGCTAACTAACGCACTGTTCAACCTTCAAGAGCGTGGTCGTCTATTTATCGGTCACGGTGTTGAAGTTTACGAAGGTATGGTTATCGGTATTCACAGCCGTGACAACGACCTAACGGTAAACGCACTGAAAGGTAAGCAGCTAACCAACGTTCGTGCATCAGGTACAGATGACGCACAGGTTCTTACTCCGCCAATCAAGATGACTCTTGAGCAAGCACTAGAATTCATCGATGACGACGAGCTAGTAGAAGTAACGCCTGAAAGCATCCGTATCCGTAAGAAGTTCCTAACGGAAAGCGACCGTAAGCGTGCTTCTCGTGGCGCGAAATAATTTTCGTTAAGCGATTCAATTAAGAAGAAGCCTCGAGTTATGCTCGGGGCTTTTTGTTTTCTGGAGTTGAATATGAACCCGATTATTATCACCGGTGGGCCTGGTGCGGGAAAAACAACACTGCTGAATGCGCTAGACGCGTGTGGTTACGCCACGTTTCCTGAAGGGTCTCGCGACTTGATTGAGCAGCAAAGCCAGTTAGAAAATGGTATTTTGCCGTGGACGAATTTACCTGAGTTTGCCAAGTTATGCCTTGGGTTGATGGACAAACAAAAGAGTGATGCGCGTTGTCATGATGTTGCGTTTGTTGATCGCGCCATCCCCGACATCATTGCATACCTACAAGTGGGCGGCTGTAAGGTTGACCAAGCTTTCTTAACCGAAAGCGCTGGGTACCATAGTCAGGTGTTTACTTGTCGACCTGAAGCATCCATTTACGTACAAGATGAAGTGCGTCCGCACAGCTTTGAAGAAGCATTGGAGATTCATCAGTCGTTAGTGAGTGTCTATACTGATTTGGGTTATGAAGTGATAGAAGTACCATGGGGAACTGTGCCAGAGAGAGTAGGCTTTGTTCGAAGAGTCATCGGTTTACTCGGTAAGGTCGCCGACTAAAACCTCCTCACTAGGAGGAGGTCTAAATCATTTACTTTTGATTGAGCTTTTGTAGGAATTTATCGGACTCTGCAATCGCTTCGTTCATTTGTTTGATCGCAAACTGAATGTCTTTCTCTAAGCTAGAGAACTCACCTTGCAAAGAACCAATCGCACTGGCGTTAAGGTTGTGTTTTAAGTACAACGTGTTGTCACGTAGCGTATCCAGTACCGGTGTCATCTTTTTCTCTGCACGCTTCATAGCGCTAAGCATGGTTTTGTACGAGGCTTTGGTTTCACGTAGTTTTTGCTCGCTTGAACGACGCAGTTTCGCACTCGAGTACAGCTCTAGCTCATCTTGCCACTCATCAAACAGTGCGCCGGATACGTCTTCAATCGCAGCAATACGGTCACGTACGTCTTGAGCCGCTTTTTCGCTATCTTCGTATTTGTCATTGATGTTGTTGTAGACATTTTCTAGCTCACCACCATCAAAGTTGGTGATCGCAGACAAGGCTTCAAGTGCACTGGTGAATTCTTCTTGTGCATCTTGTTGAGATTCTTTGGCATCTTCGACGCGGTCGACCATAATATCTCGTTTATGATACCCAACCTGCTCCATTGCTGAGTAATAAGCAGATTGACACCCTGTTAAAGTGAAAATTGATAGTACAATTGCTAATAAATAAGGCATTCTTATGTCCTCGGCGCTAATTATGGGATGAACTATGAACCAGTTATCAGAGAGTTACAAGGCGAGATTAATCAATCTACTGCCAAGTTGCGTCGCGTTTTTTAAGTATCTTCTTAAGCGATTAACGCATGATCGTGTGAATGTGAACGCGGGCTATCTTGCCTACATTACCTTGTTATCCATCGTGCCAATGCTGACGGTATTGTTATCAATATTGTCGAAATTTCCCGTTTTTGCGAACGTTGGTGAGGTGCTGCAAGGCTACATTATTGAGAATTTTGTGCCAGCTTCTGGAGAAGCTGTACATACGGCATTACAGGAATTTGTGGCGAATACGGGCAAAATGAGCGCGGTTGGCGGTGGGTTTTTATTCATCGCAGCGGTCATGCTGATTTCCAACATTGATAAGAACTTAAACTACATTTGGCGAGTTAAAGACAAGCGCCGTTTAGTCTTTTCATTCTCTATGTATTGGATGGTACTCACGTTAGGGCCGATCATGGTCGGTGCGAGTATTGCGGCGACGTCGTACGTGACTTCGCTGCAAATTTTAGAGAACGAGACATTATTTGGTGCGTTTAATTTATTTCTGCGTTGGCTACCGTTGTTGCTGTCCTTTTTTGCTTTTCTTGGCTTGTATATTCTAGTGCCGAATAAAAAAGTACACCTCGCTCATGGTGCCATGGGGGCAGCAGTCGCCGCGATACTGTTCGAGTTGAGTAAAAAAGGCTTTGCGCTTTACATCACTCAGTTTCCGTCTTATCAGCTCATCTACGGCGCGTTAGCGGCGATTCCTATCTTATTTGTTTGGGTGTATTTATGCTGGATGATCGTGTTATTGGGGGCGGAAGTTACGGCTGCGCTTGGTGAGCGAGAGCACTGGAGTGAAGATTTAGACATGATACACTCGACCGCTGAATCTCAGTTAACAGATGAAGGAAGCGAGAGTAGTGATAGCGCTAATTCAACGAGTCAGTGAAGCAGCCGTCCGCGTGGATGGTGAAGTCGTAGGAGAAATTGATCGTGGTCTGCTGGTCTTATTGGGCGTAGAGAAGGACGACGATGAAGCTAAAGCAAAGCGTTTAATGGAGCGTGTTACAACCTACCGTGTGTTCGAAGATGACGAAGGCAAGATGAACCTGAACGTTAAACAGGTGGAAGGTAAAGTGCTGGTGGTTTCTCAATTTACGCTGCCTGCGGATACAAAAAAAGGCACGCGAGCTGGCTTTTCTCGCGGTGCGCATCCTGTTGATGCAGAGCGCTTGTATGATTACTTTTCTGACTTGTGTGAAGAAGTCTTACCCACACAGCGTGGCCGCTTCGCTGCCGATATGAAAGTGTCCTTGGTGAATGACGGTCCTGTGACGTTTTGGTTGCAGGTCTAATCTGGTAACACAGGCGCCATAGTCTAAGCTTTAACTCCAAGCTCATGGAATTGGCTTGGAGTAATTTTTCCGACACTGATTAGTGTTGTGCTTTCAAAGGATTGATATGTTCAAACTCATTACTCCCAAAACCGATAATCAGATAAACAAGTATTATCAGTTTCGCTGGCAACTGCTTCGTGAGCCATGGCGTATGCCGATCGGCTCAGAGCGCGATGAATACGACGAAATGAGTCATCACCGCATGATTGTTGATGGTCGAGGTCGTCCTATGGCGATTGGCCGTTTATACATTACGCCAGACAATGATGGCCAGATCCGCTATATGGCGGTTAAAAATAATCGCCGTAGCAAAGGGATGGGTTCGCTGGTTTTGGTTGCACTAGAGTCGTTAGCACGCCAGGAAGGAGCGAAACGCTTGGTGTGTAATGCCCGTGAAGATGCCATCGCCTTTTATGAAAAAAATGGCTTTGAGCGTCGAGGTGAGCTGACCGATGAGCGTGGCCCTGTGCGCCATCAGCAAATGGTGAAGCAACTGGATCCGATGGCCAATGTGTTACGTCGCCCTGAATGGTGTACTGAGCTTCAACAGCGCTGGGAGCAACAAATCCCAATTAGCGACAAAATGGGGATCAAGATTAACCAGTACACGGGTTACCAGTTTGAATGCTGTGCGCAGCTTAATCCTAACCTTAATCCGCATAACACCATGTTCGCTGGGTCAGCTTTTACCTTAGCAACCCTGACAGGGTGGGGGATGACGTGGCTGCTGCTTAAAGAGCGTGGGCTGCACGGTGATATTGTGTTGGCCGACAGCTCGATTCGCTATCGTCAACCAGTCGAACAAAACCCCGTGGCGAGTACTTCGTTGGATGGGATCAGTGGTGACCTAGACCGATTGGAGTCGGGACGCAAAGCACGCATCGTTATTCACGTAGTGATTTATAGTGGTGACACGCCAGCTGTTGATTTTGTCGGTACCTATATGCTGATACCGAACTACTCGCAGTTACTCAGTTGCTGATGGGGTAAGCGCCGACTGATCTGCTGGGCGCTTATCTGTTTCACCTTCTTGCTCTGTCGGTGAGAGGGTTTGTTCTGCTGCGGAATTCGTGTCGGGTACTTCATCTTCTTCGATAACTTCTTCGTAAAGCTCTTCCTCTTGAGTCTCCAAATTGATGTTATCAATTACGATTGGCTGCTCGATGGAAGGTTCATTTTTCTGTGGAGTCTCAATATCAGTAGGCTCGGCCAGTTTTGATGCGTTCACGCACTCATTACGGTGGGTTTCGCCACTTAGTAGATCGCCTTCAATGTTTCCGCACGACTCTTCCAATTGATAAGTAATGCCACTTAGCGGGTTGTTGGCCATATCAAATGTTCCCCAAACCTTACCACTTATGGCTTTTCCTGAGATGGTGACCGGCTTTATGGCAACTTCCCCTCGTTGCGCGCTTAAACGCAGTGGACTTAAGGTAATGGCTTTGAGCGAATGATCCGCTTGGGACTTCAAGCGGGTATCTCGGAGATTGGCTTCCACTTCACCCGATAAGCTGTAGGCCAGCATGTTGCGATCACCTGATAACCCTTGTAGATCGAGGCTGAGATCGGAAAAACCATCAATAGCCAGTGTGTCGGGTAAAAAATAATCGTGGAAGAGCGATAAGGGAATACCATCAGCATTGACGTTGAGCGCCCAAGGTTGGCTCGGGGTACTCAAATCTATTTGTCCGATGCCTTCTACGTAGCCTTGCTCGAGTGGCGCAAAAAGGCGAGTCAATTGCCAAAAGCCATCTTTGCTTTGCATGGCAAGTGCTGCGTGAGACGTGAGTATTTGGTCATAGCTGGCGTTGACAACGCTGACTTCCAATTCGCCTTGCCAAAGGCCCCAACGTTGAGCCGACTGTTTAATATCAAGCTGTTGCCCTTCGATATTTAAACCGGAAAGTTGCCAATAAGGTTCGTGAGATAGCTGGATAATTTGGCTGCGCTCAATGTCGAGTCGTTCGATTGCAACATGCTCTAACTCGCTGGTGGCGGCGTGCCACCAATTTAGGTTGTCTTCTGGCTGTGTTGCCCACTTGAGGCCTTGAATAGAGGCTTCTTTGAGCTTCCATTGTGTTGGCGTGAACAATCCAGAAACTTGCACTCGACCTTGCTGCCAATCTAAGCTGAGCTCGTTGAGCTGGATTACTCCTGGCTCGATAGCGGCACTCAAACGTGGCTCTATTGCGGTTTGCTGCTGGAATCGAACGCTATCCGCCTGCAATGACACTTGAGCTTTTGTCTTCCAGAGAGACAGTGGCAGTGTGGCGTTTTCCACAGAAAGATCCAAGTTCTGCCAGTGCCAGTCGCCCCATTCAATATCGGCGTTAAGCAAATCTAAGCTATTAATATGATTAATGCTAAATGGTAGATCGTGCCAAGGTTTTGCAAGCAGTGATTGGCGCTGCGTATTACTCAGTTTCAGCTTGTTGATGGTCACATTTACTAAAGACCAGCCTTGAGGATACTGCTCCCCTTGCCCAGATATTTGACTGTTACGCCAGTTAAAAGAGGTGCCATAAAGCGTACTGTCTTGCGGTTTGTAGTCTATATCGACTAAGACTTGATTAAAGGCTTCGCCATTCCAATAGAGTTGGTCGGCCGCAAGTTGAACTTCGCCATATGGTATTAATTGACCATTCCATTGTGGTGATTGAATTTGAAGGTCAATGCCATTGGCAGAGTACTGCTCGTCGGCGTAATCAATATTTTTGAGCGCGATTTGATGGAATAAAACGTTGTCTAAAGGTGGGAGCTTTGGTGCGCCATACTGCAAGCTCATACCATCAATCAATAAACTATCAACGATCCATTTACCATCGCGATAAACATCGGGATTCATCCATAAATCGACTTGCTCGATGTAAGACGCATCGTCTCCGCTGGTGTTCACGCGTTGTAAAGTTAGGTGATAGGGAAAGCCATAACGCACGCTTTCGGCCCGGAAGGGAAGAGAAAAGGTGTTTGACAGCAAGCGCCAGGTTGCGTCCGCGTAAGATGTTGTTAGCAGCGCAATCGTAGCGGCCGGAATGGTAACTAAGATAACCAGTAACAGAAGTAGAACTCGACGCGCTGTTTTCATCTTTGCTAGAACCTACGTGTGTTATTAAATAAAACTAGATAGGCTTTAGCTTGTATCAATATTCTGTGGTATTCAATAAAAAGCCCCTCAAAAGAGGGGCTTGAAGCAATTTTTGTAACTTGGCCTACGTAAAGGTGATAAGTTAATGCCAACTTTTCACTGAGTTTACGCGACGTCGCTGTTACTCGATTTAATCAATCTGAGGACCAGCCGCAACCAGAGATTTACCTTCAGCGTTGTCTGTGTACTTATCAAAGTTATTGATAAAGCGCGCTGCTAAATCTTTCGCTTTGCTTTCCCACTGAAGTGGGTCAACGTACGTGTCGCGAGGGTCTAGAATGCTTGGATCCACACCTGGTAGTGACGTTGGTACTTCAAGATTGAAGATAGGAATGTGCTTAGTTGGTGCATCTTCAATCGAACCATCAAGAATTGCATCAATAATTCCGCGTGTATCTTGAATAGAGATACGTTTGCCAGTGCCGTTCCAACCAGTATTCACTAGGTAAGCCTCAGCGCCCGCTGCTTCCATGCGTTTAACCAGTACTTCTGCGTATTTAGTTGGGTGAAGCGTTAGGAACGCCGCGCCGAAACAAGCAGAGAAAGTTGGTGTTGGCTCAGTAATACCGCGCTCTGTTCCCGCTAGTTTGGCGGTAAAGCCTGATAGGAAGTGGTACTTAGTTTGCTCGGGTGTCAATTTAGATACTGGAGGCAGTACGCCAAATGCATCGGCTGATAGGAAGATCACTTTATTCGCGTGACCGCCTTTTGATACTGGCTTAACGATATTATCGATATGGTAGATAGGGTAAGAAACACGTGTGTTTTCTGTTTTCGAACCATCATCAAAGTCGATAGAGCCATCGCCACGTACTGTTACGTTTTCTAGCAGTGCATCACGACGAATTGCGTTGTAGATGTCCGGCTCCGCTTCTTTCGAAAGTTTGATGGTTTTTGCGTAACAACCACCTTCGAAGTTGAAGACACCGTCATCATCCCAGCCGTGCTCATCATCACCAATTAGCGCACGTTTAGGATCAGTCGACAGGGTCGTTTTACCCGTACCAGATAGACCGAAGAATACCGCTACATCGCCATCTTTGCCCATGTTAGCGCTACAGTGCATTGATGCGATGTCTTTTAGTGGAAGGAAGTAGTTCATCATGGCGAACATACCTTTCTTCATTTCACCGCCGTACCAAGTGCCACCGATAAGTTGCATGCGCTCAGTTAGGTTAAATACGGTGAAGTTTTCTGAGTTCAGGCCTTGCTCTTCCCATTTTGGATTAGTGCATTTTGCGCCATTCATTACTACGAAGTCTGGTTCAAATGTCGCTAACTCTTCTTCTGTCGGGCGAATAAACATGTTTTTAACGAAGTGCGCTTGCCATGCGACTTCTGTGATAACACGAATGCTCAAACGTGTATCTGGGTTTGCACCACAGTAACCGTCAACAACAAACAAGCGTTTGTTAGAAAGCTGGTTTGTGACCAGTTCTTTTAGCTCGTCCCACACTTCAGGAGTGATTGGCTTGTTATCATTTTTCACTTGATCAGACGTCCACCACATATGTTCTTCTGTCGTAGCGTCTTTGACGATGTATTTATCTTTTGGTGAGCGACCAGTAAAGATGCCAGTGTCAACGGCAACCGCACCTAGTTCAGTAACCACGCCGCGCTCATAACCGGTTAGGTCTTCACGCGTTTCTTCCTCAAACAACATTTCGTAGCTTGGGTTGCGAATAACCTCTTTTACGTTATGCAGTCCGTGCTTGGTTAGATCAAGTGTTGCAGCCTTAGTATGTTCCATAACGGTCATAGGTGCTCCTTATAAGGATTTTGTAGGGATTTTGTAAGAATGTTTTAATTTTAATCTGCTCACCATGCTAGCAACGGGGCGGGGAGAAAACAGGGAGATAGCTCAAAATTTGCCCATGATTTCAATAAGGTTTTAGGTAACCCGTCACATATTGGTGGGAATAGTCTATCGTGCACGCAATCCTTTGCGCTAGGGCAAAATCATTATTAATTGTTTAAAATTAAGCAGTTGTTTTATTACGCTTGAGGCTAGTTATTACGAGGGGTTGATCACAAAAAGGCCAGCATTAAGCTGGCCTTTTGTAGGGTAAATTACGTGCTTGATAAGCTATGTAAATTAATGCAGGGTTTTCTTGTCCGTAGAAGCTTGTGCATACAGTTCAGTGACTTCAGATTCGTCGAACGTATAAGTTGTGCCACAGTAATCACAATGTAAAGAAACTGATCCAACTTCTGCCAAAATGTCATAAATTTCAGCTTTCTCAACGGTGATGATTGCTGCACCGCTACGCTCACGAGAACAGCCACAATGGAACTCGACAGGTTGCGGCTCGTACAGACGTACTTTGTCTTGGTTATATAGTCGATACAATAACTCGTTCGCTTCTAAACCAAACAATTCTTCATCTTTTACTGTATCAGTGAGCTGCTCTAGATGTTCGAAATCATCTGGAGAGCCAGTGCCGTCAGGGATCACTTGAATCAACATACCTGCTGCGTGTGCTTTGCCCTCATGCTCACCAGTGCGGATCCATAGGCGCGTTTTTAACTGCTCTGAGTTTGCAAAGTAGCCTTCTAGCACTTCTGCTAAAGTGTCACCTTCTAGTCCAACGACGCCTTGGTAACGCTCGCCGTTTTTCGGTTCGATGGTGATCACAAGGTAGCCCTTACCCATTAGATCGTGAATATTTGCGTCATCGGCAACATCGCCTTCCCAGCGAGCTACGCCACGAACACGTTGGTTATGGTCACCGTTGATAACGGCAAGAGACACAGGACCGTCGCCTTGTAGCTGGATGGTGATCGAACCTTCGAACTTAAGAGTGGCAGTTAAAAGAGTAGTTGAAACGAGTAGCTCACCCAGCAGTTTCTCTATTGCTGCCGGATATTCCTTGCTGGAGATAACACGTTGGTACGCTTCATCCAATTGTACCAACTCGCCACGTACTGAAAGATCTTCGAATAGGTAGCGGTTTAAAACATTATTTGCCATGGAGTGTTTTCCTCGTTGGTAATTCCGGCTTTTATTGGTGTTTGAACTTAATGATGTCTCGGCGCTGCTTTTTATCTGGGCGGCGTTCCGGACTTGGGTTGTGGGCATTAAGCTTACGTTGAGTCGCGTGTTCCTCACGTTTCGCGATACTCTCATTGGTTTCGCGATATAAGGTTTGTGCGATGGGAGCGCCTCGGCGTTGATCTGAGATTTGTTCGATTATCACGATTTTTTCTTCGTTGCCTTGACGAAGTCTGACTTCAGCGCCCACTTCAACGATTTTACTCGGCTTGCTTCGTTGGCCATTATAGTGGACTTTACCGCCATCGACCATGTTACGCGCGATGGAGCGGGTTTTGTAAAATCTTGCGGCCCATAGCCATTTATCTAGCCTAACGGCTTCATTTAGGGAACTCATAGAACACTACGCTATCTAATCACTGCCCGAATACAGCAATGAGTGATGGATTATTCACCTACAGATGGAGTCAAGGCGTATTTTTTTCAAGGGAGTTGGCAAAAACTGCATAAGAAAAAGGTATGAAAGACAACTTGTGATATAGTTCACTGCTCTTTGTTGAGTAATAATTTTATTGCAAATTTAGCAATTTAAAGTCGATAGCTATCGTTATAGCTTAAATGACGGACGTTAGAATAAAGGAATCCATTCAGTGAAACGTTTAGAGCTAAGTGCAGGATTATCAAGCAGACCGCTACTGGCTCAGATCAAGTCCAATCATTATACCATTCAAGCCAAACTTAGCTTGTTGCTTACCTGTCTGTTTATTGCGATAACCGGATGGATACTTGGCAAAATTGTGTGGTTAGCCATACCTCAATCGTCGGAAGTGCCGCAATGGCGTCCATCGGCGAGTAGCGTTGCTGCGAGCAATAAAGGCGACGCGATAGATTTTAATGCCCTTCAGAATGCCAACCTATTCGGTAAATACACTGAGCAAAAAGCGGCGGTTGTAGAACAGCCTATTGTTAAAGACGCCCCTAAGACGCGCCTTAACCTTACGCTGGTCGGTGCGGTTGCAAGTAGTGATGCCAACACCAGCCTTGCTGTTATTGCTAACCGAGGTAAGCAAGCTACGTACGGTTTGGGTGAAGAAATCGAAGGGACACGTGCGACACTAAAAGCGGTGTTGGTGGATCGCGTCATCATTGATAACCAAGGTCGAGACGAGACCTTAATGATGGAAGGTATAGAATATAAGAAGCTATCTGAATCGCCGCAGGTAGCTAGGGCGCAAGCTCAGCGAGCAGAAGCAGCGACGTCTGACGTTGGAGAGAAATTAGAGCAAATCCGCGAGGAAATTGCGAAAGATCCACAAAGCGTTTTTAAATACATCACCATTTCACCCGTCAAAAAAGACGGAGACATTGTTGGTTATCGAGTATCACCTGGTCGTGATGCCGCATTATTTAATGATGTAGGACTACAACCTGGCGATATTGCGGTTCAACTGAACGGGATCGATTTAAGTGATCCGTCTTCTTCAGTACAACTGATGCAAGTGATGAGCGATCCGCAAGAATTAAATTTAACTGTTGAGCGAGACGGCCAACAGTACGATATCTATATCCAATTGTAAGACTTAGGCAACCGGCGTAAGTTCAGGGAGACATACGTGAAACATTGGTTCAGCAAAAGTGCTTGGCTACTAGCAGGAAGTTTACTCTGCGTACCAGGTGCAATGGCAAACGAATTTAGTGCGAGCTTTAAAGGCACTGATATTCAAGAATTCATCAACATAGTGGGTCGTAACCTCGAAAAGACCATCATTGTTGATCCTTCAGTACGCGGTAAGATCGATGTCCGCAGCTATGACGTACTTAACGAAGAGCAATATTACAGCTTTTTCCTTAATGTCCTTGAAGTATACGGTTACGCAGTCGTAGAGATGGACAATGGGGTACTTAAGGTTATCAAAGCAAAAGACTCAAAAACCTCAGCAATCCCTGTGTTAGGTGATGGCAGCGCGCAAGGCGATAGTGTTATCACTCGAGTTGTCGCGGTGCGTAATGTGTCGGTCCGTGAGTTGTCTCCTCTACTTCGTCAACTGATTGATAATGCCGGTGCCGGTAACGTGGTTCATTATGATCCAGCGAATATTATCTTGATTACTGGTCGTGCGGCAGTAGTGAATCGCTTAGCAGAGATCATCAAGCGTGTTGACCAAGCCGGCGATAAAGAAATTGAATTGGTGGAGCTGCGTAATGCATCTGCTGCTGAAATGGTACGCATTGTCGAAGCACTGAATAAAAGTGCGAATCAGAAAAGCACGCCAGAGTTCCTTGAACCTAAAATTGTGGCCGATGAACGTACTAACGCGATTTTAATTTCTGGTGATCCAAAAGTAAGAGCCCGCTTGAAACGTTTGATTCGTCAACTTGATGTTGAAATGGCGACAAAAGGTAACAACCGAGTTGTGTACCTGAAAAATGCGAAAGCTGAAGACTTGGTGGATGTATTGAAAGGTGTTTCCGATAACCTGCAAGCTGAAAAGCAAGCTGGTCAGAAAACATCAGGTGCATCGCGTGGTGAGGTCGTCATTGCTGCTCACGCTGCAACTAACTCGTTAGTTTTAACAGCGCCACCAGATATTATGATGGCATTACAAGACGTCATTTCTCAACTCGATATTCGTCGTGCTCAGGTTCTTATTGAAGCGTTAATTGTCGAAATGTCTGAAGGTGATGGTATTAACCTAGGTGTTCAGTGGGGTTCATTAGAAACGGGTGCTGTAATTCAGTACGGTAACTCAGGAGCCCCGATTGGTCAGGTGATGGTTGGTCTAGAAGAAGCAAAAGATCAAACCCGCACTGAATACTATACCAACTCTAATGGCGAACGAACGCCATATGATGTTACTGAATCAGGTGACTACTCTACGCTAGCGTCAGCGCTTAGCGGAGTAAATGGTGCGGCAATGAGTATTGTTATGGGTGACTGGACAGCGCTAATTAGTGCTGTTGCTTCTGACTCCAACTCAAACATTCTATCTTCTCCGAGTATTACCGTAATGGATAATGGCGAAGCATCATTTATTGTGGGTGAAGAGGTTCCGGTTATTACGGGCTCTACGGCTGGCTCAAACAACGACAACCCATTCCAAACGGTTGACCGTAAAGAAGTCGGTATCAAACTCAAAGTAGTGCCACAAATTAACGAAGGTGACTCTGTACAGTTAAATATTGAACAAGAAGTTTCCAACGTATTAGGCGCAAACGGTGCGGTTGACGTTCGCTTTGCTAAACGACAGTTAAACACCTCTGTCATGATCCAAGATGGTCAGATGTTGGTTCTTGGTGGTTTGGTCGATGAACGCGCACTTGAAAGTGAGTCTAAAGTGCCGCTATTGGGTGACATTCCGGTACTTGGCCATCTGTTCAAGTCAACTAGCACGCAAACAGAAAAACGTAACTTGATGGTGTTCATCAAGCCGACGATTATTCGCGATGGTGTGACGGCTGACGGTATTACGCAGCGTAAATACAACTTTATTCGCGCAGAACAGCTTTATAAAGCGGATCAAGGGTTGAAGTTGATGGCAGACGAGAAGATCCCGGTTATGCCAGCCTTTGGCCAGGAGCGTCAGCACCCAACAGAGATTCAAGCGTTTATTGATCAAATGGAAAACAACTAATGGTTGATATGTTAGACACAGCGCCAAGTATGCGTCGTCTGCCATTCAGTTTTGCCAACCGCTTTAAACTGGTGCTGGAGACAGAGCATCCTGAGCGTCCACCTATTCTTTACTATGTCGAGCCGCTTAACCCTGCGGCTCTGGTTGAAGTCCGTCGTGTATTAAAGAAAAGCTTCGTACCGCAACCTATCGATAAAGAAGCCTTTGATAAAAAGCTGACCGAAGCATATCAACGCGACTCGTCTGAAGCGCGTCAGTTGATGGAAGATATTGGTGCTGATAGCGATGATTTCTTCTCTTTGGCTGAAGAACTGCCGCACGATGAAGACTTATTAGAATCGGAAGACGATGCGCCAATCATCAAATTGATCAACGCCATGTTGGGCGAAGCGATCAAAGAAGGTGCGTCGGATATTCATATTGAGACGTTCGAGAAAACCCTTTCGATTCGTTTCCGTGTCGATGGCGTATTGCGTGAAGTCCTGACTCCAAGCCGTAAGCTAGCGCCCTTGCTAGTTTCTCGTGTGAAGGTTATGGCTAAACTAGATATCGCAGAAAAGCGTGTGCCTCAAGATGGCCGTATTTCGTTGCGTATCGGTGGTCGTGCGGTGGACGTGCGTGTATCTACGATGCCGTCCTCACATGGTGAGCGCGTGGTAATGCGTTTGTTGGATAAAAACGCGACTCGTCTTGATTTACATAGTTTGGGCATGACACCTTCAGTGCATGACAACTTCCGTCACTTGATTGGCCGCCCTCACGGTATCATCTTGGTGACGGGCCCGACAGGTTCTGGTAAATCAACCACCTTGTACGCTGGCTTGCAAGAGATCAATAGCAACGAACGCAACATTTTAACGGTTGAAGACCCGATCGAATTTGATATTGATGGCATCGGTCAAACTCAGGTGAACCCAAAGGTCGACATGACTTTTGCGCGTGGTTTGCGTGCCATTCTGCGTCAGGACCCGGATGTGGTGATGGTCGGTGAGATCCGTGACTTAGAAACCGCACAAATTGCAGTGCAAGCGTCCTTAACGGGTCACTTGGTAATGTCTACTCTCCACACCAACACCGCAGTGGGTGCGATTACGCGTCTACGTGATATGGGTATTGAGCCATTCCTTATTTCTTCTTCGTTATTAGGGGTGCTAGCGCAGCGCTTAGTTCGAACGCTTTGTCCAAGCTGTAAAGAGCCGTATGAAGCCGATGCTGAACAGAAAAAACTGTTTGGTATGGAAGCGCATGAACCACTAGAGCTACACCGTGCTAAAGGCTGCGAAGCGTGTAACCAAAAAGGTTACCGAGGTCGAACAGGTATCCACGAGCTCATTATGGTTGATGAGCAAGTGCAAGAGTTGATTCACCGAGAGTCTGGTGAGCAAGAAATTGAGAGAGCCGTTCGCGCCCATACGCCAAGTATTCGCAGCGATGGTTTAAGCAAAGTGCGTCGTGGCATTACGTCACTTGAAGAAGTGATGCGAGTGACGAAGGAAACCTAATGGCGGCATTTGAGTACAAAGCGCTAGATGCAAAAGGCAAGCATAAAAAAGGCACGATAGAAGGGGACAACGCCCGACAAGTGCGCCAGCGACTCAAAGAGCAAGGGATGATCCCGATTGAAGTGGTCGAGACGAAAGCTAAATCGGCTAAGTCTTCAGGTTCAGTCAGCTTTAAGCGCGGCATCTCGACATCTGAGCTGGCACTCATCACACGGCAATTGTCTACGCTAGTCCAATCAGGAATGCCTTTGGAAGAGTGTTTGCGTGCGGTCTCTGAGCAGGCTGAAAAGCCGAGGATTCGTTCTATGTTGGCTGCGGTTCGCTCGAAAGTAACAGAGGGTTATCCGCTTGCCGACAGTTTTGCCGATTACCCACATGTGTTTGATGAACTGTACCGCTCCATGGTTGCGGCGGGCGAAAAATCAGGTCACCTCGATACCGTATTAGAGCGTTTGGCAGACTACGTCGAAAACCGCCAAAAGATGCGATCTAAATTGCTTCAAGCCATGATTTATCCTGTAGTTTTGGTGGTATTCGCGGTTGTCATCGTTTCGTTCTTATTGGCGACAGTTGTTCCTAAAATCATTGAACCCATCATTCAGATGGGCCAAGAGTTACCTCAATCGACGCAATTTTTACTGGCAGCCAGTGAGTTTGTGCAAGATTGGGGGCTGATTATTTTCGTTGTGCTGGTGGCGCTTTTCTATGGCCTCAAACTGGCGTTGCAAAAGCCAGACTTTCGCTTAGCTTGGGACAGAAAAATCTTGAGCTTACCGCTAATAGGTAAGATCTCTCGAGGTTTGAATACCGCACGATTCGCACGAACGCTTTCGATCTGTACTTCCAGTGCGATTCCAATTCTAGAGGGTATGCGCGTTGCGGTAGATGTTATGTCTAACCGTTATGTGAAGCAGCAAGTCTTGCTTGCAGCGGATAACGTTCGAGAGGGGGCTAGTCTGCGTAAGGCGTTGGATCAAACTCGCTTGTTTCCACCAATGATGCTACACATGATCGCCAGTGGTGAGCAAAGTGGTGAATTAGAGAGCATGTTGACGCGGGCTGCCGATAACCAAGATCAAAACTTTGAATCAACAGTCAATATTGCTCTGGGTGTGTTTACTCCTGCGCTGATTGCATTAATGGCTGGATTAGTGTTGTTCATTGTGATGGCGACCTTGATGCCAATGCTAGAAATGAATAACTTGATGAGTGGATAATTTCGAATTAAGACGTGTCTACTAACGGCATGGCTTTAATCTAACTTTCGGAGAAAAAAATGAAGTTTAAGCGTAGTAAACAACAGGGTTTTACACTTTTAGAAGTGATGGTTGTTGTGGTTATCCTAGGTATTTTGGCAAGTTTTGTTGTTCCAAACCTATTGGGTAACAAAGAGAAGGCTGACCAACAAAAAGCGATTACGGACATTGTCGCGTTGGAAAATGCCCTAGATATGTACAAGTTGGATAACAGCGTTTACCCAACAACGGACCAAGGTCTAGAAGCATTGGTTAGTAAGCCATCTAACCCAGAGCCACGCAACTACCGTGATGGTGGTTACATCAAACGTCTTCCTAATGACCCTTGGGGCAACCAGTACCAATACTTAAGCCCAGGTGATAACGGTACAATCGATATCTTCACTCTCGGCGCAGATGGCCAAGAGGGTGGAGAAGGTCCAGCTGCAGATATTGGCAACTGGAACATGCAAGACTTCCAATAATTGAGCCTAAGCCAGCACTAATGAAACAAATGCGAAAACATAACGGTTTTACATTGATAGAAATTCTATTGGTGCTGGTTTTGCTATCTCTTACGGCTGTGGCCGTGATCTCGACGTTACCGACTAGCCAAAAAGATCTTTCCAAACAGTATGCTCAAAGCTTTTTTCAGCGTTTACAGCTGCTCAATGAAGAAGCGGTGCTGAGCGGTAAAGATTTTGGCGTTCGAGTGGATGATACCAAATCGACCTACGCTCTACTGAGTTTAACCTCAGAAGGTTGGCAGCCTCTGAAATTAAAGCAGATTCCGAGCAAAACCAAGCTAGAAGAAGATATTACGCTACAACTCGAGCTCGGAGGTGGTGCTTGGGATAATGATGAGCGCTTATTCAAACCAGGTTCTCTTTTTGATGAAGACATGTTCGCAGAAGAAGAGGACGAAAAGAAAATTCAGCCACCGCAAGTGTTTATCTTTTCCAGCGCCGAAGTCACGCCATTTACCCTGTCTTTTTTTCCGCAAAATGGTGATGCCTTTAATGACGGTTGGCGAGTCATTGGCAAAGAAAGTGGACAAATTTTGTTATTAGCTCCGGGCGAAGAAGTGAAAGAGGATGAGAATGCGCAATTTTAAGCAAGCTCGCCCAAATTTGAGTCATCGCCGGACGAGAGGCATGACCTTACTGGAAGTATTGGTCGCACTGGCAATTTTCGCTACCGCTGCCATCAGTGTCATTCGCTCTGTGAGCCAGCATATTAATACAATCAGTTATCTAGAAGAAAAAATGTTTGCAGCCATGGTTGTGGATAATCAGATGGCAAATGTGATGTTGAATACCGGAGAACTCAAAGCGAAAAACGGCACAGAAGAGCTGGCAGGACGCACTTGGTTCTGGAAAGTCACGCCAGTCGCCACGACGCAGCCATTGCTGAAAGCATTTGATGTGAGCGTCTCGGTAGAGAAAAGCGCGAGCCCTGTAGTAACGGTACGAAGCTATGTGGCGCAATAATCATCTCCGCGCAAACACGCGCCAAAGGGTAAAAGGTTTTACACTTATTGAAGTGTTGGTATCGATTGCCATCTTTGCCAGTTTAAGTGTCGCAGCGTACCAAGTGGTATCGCAAGTACAGCGTAGCAATGCGCTATCACAAGAACGAACCCAACGCTTAAACGAAATTCAGCGTGCCATGGTTATGATGGATAACGATTTTCGTCAAATGGCGATGCGTCAAACACGTACTAATGGTGAAGAGCCTGCTAGCCGGCTAATTTTTTGGTCCGATTACCTGTTGGACTCCGATACTAAAGGGCTGATGTTTGCCCGTTTAGGTTGGCACAATCCTCAGCAGCAGTTCCCTCGTGGAGAAGTAACCAAGGTTGGCTATCGCTTAAAAGAAGAAACACTGCAGCGAGTATGGTGGCGCTATCCTGATACGCCGGTTGGGCAACAAGGTACTGTTACTCCATTGCTAACGCAGGTCGAGTCATTTGATATGCGTTTCTATGATGGTAAGCAATGGAAAAAAGAGTGGGCTGAAGAAAAAGCGCTGCCGAAAGCGGTTTCTGTTGTTCTCACTCTCAAAGACTATGGAGAAATTGCCCGCACTTATCTCACTCCTGATGGCACATTGAGTCAGAAAGAGGAAAGTTCAGGAGACAGCAATAATGGTTAACCGTCAGCGCGGTGTTGCTTTGATTATAGTGTTGATGTTGCTGGCGATTATGGCGACGGTTGCCGCCAGCATGTCGGAACGTTTGTTCTTACAGTTTCAGCGAGGCGCTAATCAAATCAATTACCAGCAAGCGTACTGGTACAGCCTTGGCGTCGAGGCGCTAGCAAAAGTGGGTATCGAACAAAGTTATAAAGACACCGACACGATTAATATGAGTCAACCGTGGGCGATAAAAGAGCAAGTCTATCCGTTAGATTATGGTCAAGCGGCGGGACGAATTAGAGACAAGCAAGCGTGCTTTAATCTAAATGTATTGAGTCGTGTGCAACCAACGGGTCAGCAAATTACAAGACCATATTTAGTGAATGTATTGCAGCGCCTATTAGAAGAGTTGGATGTCGAGCCATATCAAGCAGAAATCATTGCAGACTCTACTTGGGAATACATTGATGCTGATGACTCTGTCCGTTCGACTACTGGGGTTGAAGACAGCACATATGAAGCGATGAAACCTTCCTATTTGGCATCAAATGGTTGGATGGCAGATGCTTCCGAGTTACGGGCTGTCTATCAGGTGAGTGGTGAAATTTTCCAAAAATTGGAGCCGTTGGTCTGTGCATTGCCAAGTGATGACTGGCGTTTAAACGTGAATACGATTGATGTTGAGCAAACTCCGATTTTGGTGGCAATGTTCTCACCAAACTTAAGCAGTAGTGATGCGATTCAGCTAATTGAAAAACGCCCATTTGATGGGTGGGATAGCATTGATGAATTTTTAGCAGAGTCAGAAATGGCTGGCTTAAGTGAAGATGTAAAGAAAAACGCCAAAGGCTATTTGGGTGTGGATAGCGCCTTTTTTGAATTGGATGCACAAGTGTTGGTGGATGAATCACGTGTACGTATCCGAAGCCTTTTGCAAAGTACAAATAGAGAAACGGTGACCGTAGTTCGCCGTCGTTTTGGAGGGATCAGTGAGCGAGTTTCTGACCGTTCGGCTGAGTAGCGAACAACAAAGTACCATTCCTTGGGTGGTGTGGTCGACAGATCAACAGGAAGTGATTGCTAGCGGTGAAATCGCCGGGTGGGAACACTTAGATGAATTGGTCTCATATGCTGGTCAGCGCCAAGTTGTGGCGCTGTTGGCGAGTAATGATGTGGTCCTGACGCAAGTGGATATACCGCCTGGTGCAACACGCCAATTCGAGGCGATGTTACCGTACTTAGTGGAAGACGAAGTTGCTCAGGACGTTGATGGCCTGCACTTTAGCGTGTTGGGTAAACAAGCGGATAAAGCGCAGATTTGCGCAGTTGAACGTGCTTGGATTCAGACTGTACTGCAACGTTTCTCAAGCCAAGGTATCGCCATTAAACGCATTTTACCCGATGTGCTTGCGTTACCGGTTCGTGGAGATCACAGCAGTGCTGCAATGATTGGCGAGCAATGGCTAATTCGTCACTCTGTGACAGAGGGCGCGGTTGTCGACGCTTCTTGGTTAGACCTTTACCTCTCTTCTTATCTACAAAATCATGAAGGTTGGAAGCTCGATTGCTATAGCTCGGTCCCGGAATCTGCGTTACCTGAAATATGGGAGCCGCAACCAGAGGAAATGACGATGGCTTTACTGGCGAAGGGGGTGACAGAAAGCAAAGTCAATTTGCTGACTGGGATCTTCAAGCCGAAATCTTCTTGGGGTAAATACTGGAAGCTCTGGCAAAAAGCCACCATTGCTGCGGGGGTGCTTATCGTTGTCATGGTTGCGCAGCAGTTGCTCGTGGTCCACAAGTACGAAGCACAAGCTCAAGCGTATCGTGAGGAGAGTGAGCGTATTTTCCGCCAAGTGTTCCCAAATAAAAGACGCATTCCTACCGTTAGTTACCTCAAACGACAAATGGATGATGAAGAGCGCCGCTTATCTGGTGGAGGTGGTCAGCAGGCAATGTTGTCATGGTTGGCGGCATTACCCGCGACGCTTGGTCAGGTCAGCGACTTGGAGATCACTAGCTTTAAATACGACGGACAACGTGGCGAAGTACGTATTCAGGCTCGTAGTTCAGACTTCCAACCTTTTGAGCAGGCTCGTGTGAAATTGGCAGAGAAGTTTAATGTTGAGCAAGGTCAGTTGAACCGTAGCGATAACGTTGTGGTTGGCAGCTTTGTTTTGAAGCGTTTGTGAGGTGATGATGAAAAATTTAATTTCTCAAGCTCAGGTTTGGTGGAGCAGCATCTCGCAGCGTGAGCAGCGTTTGGTCATGGGATGTGGCGCTATTGCCGTTATCGGTATTATTTATTGGGGTTTATTACAACCAATGAGTCAACGTGCGGAGCTAGCTCAGTCACGTATTCAAAGTGAAAAGCAGTTGCTAGCTTGGGTACAAGATAAAGCGGATGGCATCACTGCACTGCGAAAAAGCAGCGGTGTGAGCTACTCTAGTCAACCGTTGAATCAGTTAGTTTCTTCTTCAGCTCGTCGTTATAAAGTTGAGTTGATTCGAGTACAACCTCGTAATGAGAGCGTTCAAGTGTGGATCAAACCACTCGCGTTTAATCAACTAGTGGATTGGTTACGTTACTTGAAAGAGCAACAGGGTATTGAAGTCGAATTTTTAGATATCGACCGAACAGAGCAAGCGGGCATGATCGATGTAAACCGCCTTCAGTTTAAGCGAGGTTAAGGTGAAGCGAGCAGTACTTTACGTTGTTATCTTTATCGTCTTTTTTTCAGTCAGTCTTTTAATGGGATTACCAGTCTCTTGGGTGTTACAACAAGCACCAACAGTGAGAGGCCTGGACATTCAAGGAGCCAACGGTTCGGTATGGCAAGGTCAAGCTGCTAGTATTCGTTGGCAGCGCCAGAACCTTGGAGAAGTTAATTGGGATTTCCAATGGTCGAGTCTACTGACAGGTAAAGCTGAGTTTGCTGTGCGCTTTGGTCGTGGTAGTGAAATGGACGTTCGTGGGCGCGGTTTTGTCGGCTATAGCTTAAGTGATGGCCCTTATGCCAAAAACTTAGTTGCCTCGATTCCGGCGGTAAAAGTTGTTGAGCAAGCGCGCCTCCCTGTGCCTGTTGGTGTTGATGGGCAGCTTGAGCTGAATATTCGTCATGCGACTTATGCTGCGCCTTGGTGTAAGAACGGTGAAGGCACTTTAGTATGGAATGCCAGTGGTATTCAAAGCCCCGTTGGCAGCTTAGATCTCGGTCCTGTGATTGCCGATATAAACTGTCAGGATAGTGTATTGACGGCAACTGGTGAGCAGAGCAGCAAACAAGTCTCTGCGGCGTTTTCCGCTGAACTGATGCCTAATCAACGGTACTCAACCAAAGCGTGGTTCAAACCTGGTGCAGAGTTCCCATCCAGCATGGGGGAGCAACTGAAATGGTTGGGTAAGCCGAATGCTCAAGGTCAATATGAGTTTAATTACCAAGGGCGCTTCTAACCTATCGTGACAAAATCCAATATCTTAAAAGAGCTGCTATTGTGCAGCTCTTTTTGCTTTTGGATCATCGTAAGCTAAAACCTCTATTCGCTGTACATTGGGAATGAATGGAAATTTAAAACCATGATTTTTAATTGATTTGTTTTCTTTCGTTCAGCTTTACAGGCAATTGGAACATAGTAGGCCAAATACTCCAAGTGCTGTACAGAAGGTCAAAAAGAAAAGGCCACGAAGATATTCGTGGCCTTTCTATTGCTAGAATTTTGTGCTCTAAATTTTACCGATAGGGCGCTTAATCTTTGCGTTGTAAAATCTCATTCCAAGGTAAATCCGCATCACCAAGAACAATAAAGTTCGGGTTTTCTAGTGTTTCCCGCTCGTTATATGACAGCGGTTCTAATTGCGTGCTGAGAATACGTCCGCCAGCTTCTTCAACAATGCATTGTGTCGCAGCGGTGTCCCACTCACCTGTTGGACCTAGTCGGAGATAGCAATCTACCGCCCCTTCCGCGACGAGGCATGCTTTCAATGCTGCAGAACCGAGCGGTATTAAGTCGTAATTCCAGGCGCTGCTCATACGGTTAGTAATACGATTGATGTCTTGGCGACGACTAATAGCAATTGCGATGCTTTGCTCTGGCTGTTCGTGTTTGTGTGTATGGATTTTGACGCTGTCCGACATGTCGGGAATTTTCCAGGCGCCTTTGCCATTATAAGCGTAGTAAGTCACGCCAGATACAGGGCCGTAAACGACGCCCATGGTTGGTCGATTGTTGTCGACCAACGCAATAATAGTGGCAAAGTCACCACTGCGAGCGATGAATTCTTGAGTACCATCAAGAGGGTCGACTAACCAATAACGTTCCCACTGAGCGCGTTGCTCTAAGCTTATGTCTGCGTCTTCTTCTGACAACACGGGAATGTCAGGCGTCAGATCACTCAAGCGTTCAGTGATGAACTTGTGAGCTGCAATATCCGCACTTGTTACGGGAGTTTCGTCACTTTTGGTGTAGGCCTCGTATTGCTTCTTTTCATATATTTCGAGGATCATTTGCCCAGCACTGCGGGCAATCTCGATGACTTGAGGAAGTAGGTGAGATAGATCTTTTGTCATTGGCATAAGTGATAGTCCTTACTCACAGTGTTATTCGGTTCTAATGACCGTTATTGGTTATGCTTGTGAGTGGTGTTTGGTAAGTGTTTCAGTGCCAACATTAGCGCTGTGATGCTTCGTGCTTCACAGAAATCCATGTGAGTTAATAACTCTTCGGCTTGCGCAAGTGGCCAACGCACAATTTCCAGTGGTTCAGGCTCATCGCCTTCTTGCTTCTCTGGATAAAGCGCCTGTCCTAAAAATAGAGTCATTTTGCTCGAAAAGTAAGATGGCGCGAGGATAACTTGTTTCAACGGGGTTAACTGATTACAGCCAAAGCCGATTTCTTCTTTTAACTCACGATCCGCAGCTTGGTGTGGTGTTTCTCCTGGGTCAATCAGCCCTTTTGGGAAACCTAGCTCGTAACGTTCAGTTCCAGCGGCGTATTCACGCACCAGTAATAAATCGCCTTGTTCTGTTACAGGGACTACCATTACAGCATCTCGTCCACTTGGCTTCATACGCTCATAAGTACGATGCTCACCATTGGAAAAACGAAGGTCGAGCGCTTCCACAGCAAACAGTTTGGATTTTGCAACCGTCTGGCATGAGAGTATCTCTGGTGGGGTTCGTTTCGGCATGACGCTGGCTCCTTGGTGTCGTTGGCGTTTACGAGATGCGTAAGATTCTTAATATATGAGAACTCCGCCTGAGTTTCTAGCGGATTTTACGAGTCGAGCTAAGCATCTCAGCATCACCTCAGTATCGATACAAAAATGGGAGACCGAAGCCTCCCATTTTCTGACAGTGTTTACTCTTAGTAGTAAGAGTGATCACCACGGTCATGTTCTGTAGCATCACGAACTGCGGTTAGTTCACCAATGAACTGGTTTAGCAGCTCTTTCTCGATGCCTTCTTTTAGTGTTACGTCAACCATAGAACAGCCATTACAACCGCCACCAAATGCAACAATCGCAACACCGTCTTCAGTGATCTCAACCAAGTTTACGTGACCACCGTGGCCAGCAAGTTGTGGGTTCACTTGAGTTTGGATAACGTACTCAACGCGCTCAACCAGTGGTGCGTCGTCCGCAACTTTACGCATTTTAGCGTTAGGTGCTTTTAGCGTTAACTGAGAGCCCATTTTATCGGTAACAAAATCGATTTCAGCGTCTTCAAGGAATGGCAGGCTTAGCTCATCAACGTAAGCTGAAAAACCGCTGTAAGAGAGTTCAGTGTCGGTCGATTCTACTGCTTCTGGTGGACAGTAAGACACGCCACACTCAGCGTTTTGTGTACCTGGGTTCACAACGAAAATACGAATGTTAGTGCCTTCAGGTTGTTGACCTAAAAGGTTAGCGAAATGCGTTTGCGCAGTTTCTGTAATAGTAATATTTGACACGACGAATACCCGAGTAAATTTGTAGGTTACTGCTGCTATTCTACTCTTGTTGACGTATGGGTCTAGTCTTTTTGATGCTAAGGCATGGCGAAGCGATCTAGAGAGAACGAGGAGCAGGTGTTCTGCAGATGCAGTAAATATCGATGCTTTCTACGCCAACTTCAAGTAGTAAATGACATAATTGTCGGACGGTACTGCCTGTGGTGACTACATCATCGACGATGGCAACATGGGAAGAGTGAGGGCGCTTATTGAGAATAAACGCGCCTTTTAAGTTTTGTTCACGGCTTGTTTTGGTATTACCACGCTGTGATTGGGCGAGCCTTACTCGACGAAAGACCTTCGCATCAAAATTAGTCTGCAATTGCTTGGCGAGGTGTCGGGCTAAAACATCACTTTGATTAAAACCCCGGCGCAGGTAACGCTGCCAGTGCAATGGCACACTGGTAATGATTGGAGCTGGCGTGGTGATGCACTGTGCCAGTTGCTCGGTTAATGCTTTTACATGCCAAGACTCTCCGTGATCTTTAAAGCGTTGTACTTCCCGTGAAAGGGGAAAGTCGTAATCGCCTAACGTGTATAGCCTTTGCCATGGCGGTGGCTTTGAAAGACATTCACCACAAATACTATCCGTACTCATTTCTTCTTTCTGTAATGATAAACCGCAGCGTTGACATCGTTTTACCGGAGTTAGGTATTTTAAACAGTGCTCGCACCAGCGCAGAGTATTTGTGTGGCTTGGTGTTTGAATAGGGAACCGACACAGGCCGCATTGACTGCTCAATACGCGATGCATGATGTTTTGCCAGTGATGAGATAACATAGCGTTTATTCATGGTGATATTTTACTCAGCCTAACGCTTGGCTGAAGCCGTAGGGAATAAAATAAGTGGGAGAGATTGAGAGCATGAGCACGAAATTACACTGGCAGTCATTTGGTCAGGGACCAGATTTGGTGTTACTTCATGGTTGGGGCATGAATGGTGCGGTATGGCAGCAGACAGTCGAGTCTCTTCAACCTTATTTCCGAGTTCATGTGGTTGACCTTCCGGGGTACGGACATAGCGCCGAATCTCATGCTGAAGATTTAGACCATATTGCTAACTTGGTGGTGCAAGGTGCGCCAGAGAAAGCGATTTGGCTTGGTTGGTCCCTCGGAGGTTTAGTGGCGACGCATGTGGCATTAAATATGCCCGAGCGCGTGGCTAAGTTGATTACGGTTGCCAGCTCACCTAAATTTGCCGCAGAAAAACCGTGGCGTGGCATTCAACCGAATGTACTGAGTGCGTTCACCTCTCAGTTGCTAGAAGATTTCTCACTGACCATTGAGCGCTTTATGGCGTTGCAAGCGATGGGCAGCCCATCAGCGCGTAAAGACGTTAAACAGCTCAAGCAAGCGGTACTATCGCGCCCTCAGCCAAACCCTGAATCGCTGTTGGTTGGGCTAAACATCCTTGCTGATGTGGATCTGCGCGATGCGTTGACGTCTCTTTCTGTTCCAATGTTGCGTCTTTATGGCCGTTTAGATGGGTTGGTGCCAATTAAAGTAGCTAACGATTTAAGTGAACAGTTGCCTCATACCCAGCAGTTTGTTTTTAATCAGTCCTCTCATGCGCCTTTTATCACCGAACATGACGAATTTTGTGTTCAAATCCGAGAGTTTGCTCACGATTGAGCAAGTGCGAGCGGAAACACCTCAAGTTGTTTAAAAAGTGGTCGATATAAAGGCTGGTGAGGTTTTATTAGCCAATAAAGCTAAGCCATATTGACGAGTTGGGCGACTCTGAGGAGGGTTCGCAATGATTGTGTCACCGACCAACGTAAGTGTGCCACTGATCGCCCCATCCGTGAATGTGCAGACGGAACAAGCAGCTCGCGACAATAAAGTCCGAGAGCCTGTAACGCCAACGGTCGCATTGGCCAAAACCAATGCAGAGCGAAAAGTAAAAGGTGACGACAAGCGCCGACGTCAGTCTTCTTGGGATCCTTCAGAGCATCCTGATTATGATATGGAAACGGAAGTCGACACGCGTTATCAAGAAGAGCCGGAAGATACACTAGAACGGCTTTTTAGTTTGCTTGCGCTCAAATCGTATAGTGAAGACCAGGGGAAAGGCTACGCGATCCGCTTTCGCTTACCAAAGCGCATTTTGGATGCTGCGATCAATGAAGGATTAATGGAAAAGCGCAGGAAGGTGATCAAGTTTCATTATGGTCATGCAGTCGCTCCCCATACCCCGTCAGAAGTGATAGCAGTATTATGACGACTCAATATCCTACTCAAACAAAAACGCTCCAAGCAGGTTGACTGATTGGAGCGTTTTCTTTTTAGTTATGAAAGCTCGTTAGCGGTGAAGCCTAGGTAAGGTTACTTTTTCGCTTTAGCAAACGCTGCAGCAAACGCACCGCCCATCGCGCTGTTCGATGACGAATCATCACGGCGAGGCTGACGACGCTGCGGTTGGTCATTACGACGCGGCGCTGCTGATGAGCGTTGGCTGCGGTTGTCTTGACCCGGTTCGTCGTTCATACGCATCGATAGACCAATACGCTTACGCTGCACGTCAACTTCCATCACTTTCACTTTGACGATGTCGCCAGCTTTCACCACTTCACGTGGGTCAGACACATAACGATCTGTCAGTGCAGAAATATGCACAAGACCATCTTGGTGAACGCCGATATCAACGAAGGCACCGAAGTTGGCTACGTTAGACACCACGCCTTCTAGAATCATGCCCGGCTCCAAGTCAGATACCGAGTTTACACCTTCTGCAAAGGTCGCCGTTTTGAATTCTGGACGTGGGTCACGACCCGGCTTATCCAGCTCTTTGATGATGTCTGTAATGGTTGGAACGCCGAAGTTATCGTCGGTGTAATCGACCGCATGCAGACCTTTTAGGAAGCTAGAATCACCAATTAGCGCTTTGATATCTTTGTTGTTCTTTTCAGAAATCGCTTTGACCACTGGGTACGCTTCTGGGTGAACCGCAGACGCATCAAGTGGGTTCTTACCATCCATAATACGCAGGAAGCCCGCACACTGCTCGAACGCCTTAGGACCTAAACGAGGTACTTTCTTCAAGGTTGTACGTGCTTCGAAGCGACCGTTTTCATCGCGGAAGTCGACAATGTTCTGCGCGATGGTGCTTGATAAGCCTGCTACGCGCGTCAGTAGCGCCGCAGAAGCAGTGTTCACATCAACACCAACCGCGTTTACACAGTCTTCCACAATCGCATCTAGGCGTTTTGCCAACATAGATTGGCTTACATCGTGCTGGTATTGACCCACACCAATAGATTTCGGATCAATTTTCACGAGTTCAGCCAATGGATCTTGCAAACGACGTGCAATCGACACTGCACCACGCAGTGATACGTCCATATTCGGGAACTCTTTTGCTGCAAGCTCAGACGCTGAGTAAACCGAAGCCCCCGCTTCACTTACGATGATCTTCTGAACTTTCAGGTTGCCACGTTTGATGACGTCTGCGACAAAGCTGTCGGTTTCACGTGAAGCCGTACCGTTACCAATCGCAATCAAATCCACGTTGTACTTACGCACCAACTGCTCAACGATTTGTGCTGACTTGTCGTATTGTTTTTGTGGTGGGTGAGGGTAGATGGTTTCGGTTGCAAGCACTTTACCTGTTGAGTCGACAACCGCGATTTTTGAACCTGTACGCAGACCCGGATCGAGACCAAGTGTTGCACGAGGGCCAGCCGGTGCTGCCATCAACAAGTCTTTTAGGTTAGTGGCGAATACTTCAATCGCTTCGATTTCAGCGCGCTCTTTCATTGCGCCCATTAGCTCGGTTTCCATGTGCATCGATACTTTGATGCGCCATGCCCAGCTGATCACTTGCTTACGCCAGGTATCCGCCGGTGCGCTGCTTAGCGTCACGCCATAATGGTCGGCGATAATCGTTTCGCAGTAAGACTGACGAGCGCCTTCTTCCTGTTCTGGATCAGCATTCATTGCCAATGTCAGGAAGCCTTCGTTACGGCCACGCAACATCGCCAGTGCGCGGTGCGATGGCACTTTGCTTAGGGGCTCGTTGTGGTTGAAGTAATCTTTAAACTTCTCGCCTTCTTGCTCTTTACCTTCAACGACTCGTGAGACCAGTTCCGCATTGCGATTTAAGTGGTTGCGAATTTTTTCCAGTAAGTTTGCGTCTTCTGCGATGCGCTCCATGATGATCGCGCGAGCGCCATCCAATGCAGCTTTGGTGTCTGCGATGCCTTTGTCTGCATCAAGGTATTTGCTTGCTTCGCGTTCTGGCTCGGTTTGTGGATGATTCCAAAGTTGATCTGCGAGTGGCTCAAGACCAGCCTCAATCGCGATCTGACCTTTCGTACGACGCTTGGGTTTGTAAGGTAGGTATAAGTCTTCAAGACGAGTTTTGCTGTCTGCCTGCGCGATCTCTTGTTCTAGCTCTGGCGTCAGTTTGCCTTGCTCTTGGATTGATCTGAGGATGGTTTGACGGCGATCATCCATTTCACGAAGGTAAGACAGACGGCTGTCCAAAGTACGCAGCTGGGTATCATCAAGGCCCCCCGTCACCTCTTTGCGGTAACGTGCAATAAAAGGGACAGTGTTGCCATCATCAATTAGGGTGACAGCGGCGTTGACTTGCTCTGGGCGAATATTCAGTTCTTGAGCAATCATGCGACAGATAGCTTGGCTCATCCGTGTTTTCTCTTTTAATTCGGTTTTGGTTGTATAGAACATTGGGGTCATTCGAAGAATTTGCAATGTTTTAAATTAACGAGGCAAAAATTTACCGGGCGCTGGTGGACATCAGTCAGATATATGTCAAAACTGTAATTAAATTGAGAACTTATATCCGCAGTTATCGACTAACCTAATTCCACGGTTGTTGATATCACTAAATGTACCTCGGCTTATACGGATAATCATGATGAAAAAAATGTCTTTGGCGTTAGCGCTTACGAGTGCCTTACTTGCCGCCCCGCTTAGTTGGGCGCAGTCTATCTCAGGAACCACACAAGCTCCCGTTTATCAGCTCGATAACAAATTGGTACTAGGGCGTGTGGAGAGCGTCTACTACAGTGACATTCCGGAACTAAAAGCGGTGCCATTTATTGGCAAGATTGATACTGGTGCAGATACGACATCGATGCATGCGGAGAATATCCATGTCAGTAGCTCACACCCAGATTACCAAGATTTGAAAGATAACGAGTTACTTTGGGCGATTGTCGATGACTTAGGTGGTACGAAGGCAAAGTGGGACGCCGACAGCTTTAAGCCATATCAAGTAAAGGTTAGCTTTACGGTTCCTCACCCTTATACAGGGAAGGAAATACAGATTACCGATGATCTGGAAAGAGTGAGCGCGATTCGCAGTCGAACAAGCAAAAAGCCCATCCTACGCCCGACAATAAAAATGCCGATGACAATCGCTGGTCACACCGTTGATACGGAAGTGAACCTGACCAAGCGTACGCAATTCTCTTCTCCTATCTTGATTGGTAAAACTTATCTCGATGATAACGCATGGGTCTTCGCTGGTTACGATTATCTTCAAGAACAGCCAAGCGCAAAAATGATTGGCAAAAAAGAGACGGTTGAAGTCGAAGGTGTGCCATACAAGATCAGCATCTCAACTTCTAGCCGTTATACCAACGTCCATGCACTGGACATCAAGGTAGACAAAAAGCATAACGAAGTCTCTTTTATGTTAGAGGGCGAGAATGGCAAGCGTCATCCAATGACATTACCCTTGGTACGAATGTTGAAAACGACCAAAAGCGAGCGTCCTTTAGTCTATTTACCCGTCAAAGTCGGCGAAAATGAAACTCAACGTTGGTTGGTGTATCTGCGTGATCGCAGTAAGTTCAGTTCGCAAATTCGCTTAGGTCGGGACGTTGCGAGTCAGCACTTTGTTATTGATACGGACAGAGAAAATCTATTGGGTGGCGTAGAAAAAACGTTCAAAAGCGCACTCAAATCAAAACCTCTTGTCGTTTCACCAGAAGAACAGGTCACCATTGATGGTTATACCGTCCCTGCTTACCCCACTTTTACTGTGAAAACGCCATTACTGCGTGTAAATGGGTTTGAAGTAACAGAAAAAGGTAAGGATGAGTCCGTCACGTTTTATTTAATGAACGATGAGGGGAAAGAAGAAAAAATCACCAAACCAGTGTTGAAAAAGCTCAAGGTTGGCAGCGCGGTTCGCCCTGTTGTTGAAGGAGACTTTCTTCTCGGTAGGAGAGACACATCAATGAAGTTTGCGCTCGATGTGCTTGATGAGGGTGACACTCAACCCTTTTTCGTCTTTGGTCATGACATAGCCAAGGGTGGTGTGTTGCTGAACACTCGCGCAGACCATCTACTAGATGTAAGGCCACTTTTCAAAGCTGGCCATATCGAAGTGGCGGAAGTTGAGGGGATGTCTTTCCCTGTGAAGTTAGACACGGGTGCAGATGTAAGCTCAATCAATGCTAAGAACATCAAGCAGTTTAAGAAAGACGGCAAAGACATGGTGAGCTTTACCTATGAGAACGATCTTGGCATGAAACAGGCGTTTACCAAGCCTGTTGTTGATGTCATGCGTATTAAAGCTAAGAAAGGCGAGAAAGCGAACGTACGCCCTGTGGTTGAAATGCATGTTAAGCTTGGCGAATTAGAGAAGAAGATCCGAGTCAACTTACAGGACCGAGGTCGCTTCCATTACAGCATGATTTTAGGTAAAAACTTCCTAAAACATGGCGCGGTTGTTTCGAGTGATACGAATTACATCGTGACGCAAAAACCGGATTACGAAAAGTAACACTCTGGCCGCCTTATCACCTTGATACCCAAAGCCTGAACAACATTGGATCTTTGGGTATATCATCTCCTTAATGCTGCCAAAGAGCAGCATTTTTTAGTTGAGATAGGAGTTAATTTGAAAACTAAGCTGATTACACGAGAAGGTTACAACAAACTCAAACAAGAGCATGATTACCTTTGGAATGAAAAGCGCCCGGAAATCACCAAGATCGTCACTTGGGCGGCGAGCCTGGGCGATCGCTCAGAAAATGCGGATTACACCTTCAATAAACGTTTACTCCGTCAGATCGACCGTCGTGTCCGCTTCCTTCGTAAATTCCTGCCAGAAGTCACGATCGTTGACTATTCTCCGCAACAAGAAGGCAAAGTCTTTTTTGGTGCATGGGTGGAAATAGAAAATGAGGCAGGAGAAGTGAAAAAGTTTCGTATTGTCGGGCCTGAAGAGATTTACGGCGATGCGAAAGACTACATCTCGATCGATTCACCTATGGCGCGAGCGATGTTGAAAAAACAAGTGGATGAAGAGTTCACGGTACGCACCCCAGAAGGTGAAAAAGAGTGGTTCATCAACTCAATTGAATATACTCAACCGGCCTCGGAAGACTGAGGCTTTATCACCGATTCAAGTCTCATGAAGTTCACTAGAAGTGACTTGGGTCTCAACGTCAGAATATTTGGTATAAAGGCATGGTGCCTTTCTCGGAGAAGTAAAATGAACAAAGCAGTCATGTGTAGTGCTGCACTAACAATAGGATTCTCACTTTCAGTTTTTGCTCAAGATGAAGTGAAAGGCTGTGACGCTAAAGAGTTAGCGGTAGAGCAGCAGCTTGAGTATGCAAAAGCGCAAGGTAATGAGCATCGCATTAAAGGCTTGGAGCAAGCACTTTCCGCTATCCAGAATGAATGCTCGGAAGGTGAGCTGCGCCAAGAGCTGCAAGCAGAAGTGGAAGAAAATACTAAAGAAGTTGAGGAGCGAGAGGAAGAATTAGTCGAAGCTCAGCATTCAGGGAAAGCAGACAAAATTGAGAAAAAACGTCACAAGCTGGCAGAGGCACAGCAAGAGCTGCTTGAGGCCAAACGTGAACTGGAATGGAATTATGGTCAATAGTAGGTGCTGAAAATACCTGCTAGAGAGAGAATAAAGCGCTTAAGATAAAAAGAGTAACAATTTGCTTGAGCACGTTAGGAAAAACAGTGATACATTTTCGACAATAGACGCTTCTGAAAGGATGTTTCAATGCAAGAAAATCATAAAATTTTAGTGGTTGATGACGATGCTCGTTTACGTGCTCTATTGGAGCGTTACCTTTCTGAGCAAGGTTTTCAGGTACGAAGTGTCGCCAATGGCGAACAGATGGATCGCCTACTAACGCGCGAAAACTTTCACTTAATGGTGCTGGACCTAATGTTGCCAGGTGAAGACGGTTTGTCAATTTGTCGTCGTCTACGCCACGCGAACAATATGTTGCCAATCTTAATGCTCACCGCGAAAGGTGATGAAGTGGACCGCATCGTAGGTCTTGAGGTAGGGGCGGATGATTATTTGCCAAAACCGTTTAACCCACGCGAATTGTTGGCTCGCATCAAGGCAGTATTACGCCGCCAAACTGTAGAGTTGCCGGGTGCACCAAGCACGGAAGAAAAAGTGGTGGAGTTCGGGGAGTTCCGACTCAATCTAGGCACTCGCGAGATGTTCCGCGGTGACGAGGCAATGCCACTCACCTCTGGAGAGTTTGCTGTCCTAAAGGCGCTCGTGATGAATGCGCGTGAGCCAATGTCACGAGATAAATTGATGAACATGGCGCGTGGCCGTGAATATTCTGCAATGGAACGCTCTATTGACGTACAAATCTCACGCTTACGTCGCATGTTAGAAGACGATCCGAGCAAGCCGCGCTACATTCAAACCGTGTGGGGCCTAGGTTATGTTTTCGTCCCAGACGGCAAAGAGGTGTAATCTCTTCACTCCATAGCCAGCACTTGGCTATAGCAACTTCAGCCTTCATTACCTTCCCTTTGAAGGCTGAAATTTCGCGATTAGGACCACTAGGAACGTTCCATGCGCATCCGAAGTTCACTGACACAATCTATTCTGCTGTTCATCTCTTTGCTTCTCGCGAGCCAAGTTTTCTCTTACTACGCCGTTTTTAACTACGCGTTGATGCCGAGTTTGCAGCAGTTCAATAAAATTCTCGCCCATGAGCTCAATTTGGTGCTTGATGATGAAGGACCTTTAAAGTCTGATGCACCGTTAAGGCGTCAATTGTTAGAAAGATTAGGGGTGACGGTTCATAGTCTCGATAGCGATAAGGCGATTGAATTTCATCACGCAATGTCGATTGATTTGATGTCTGAAGAAATGAGCCAAGAGCTGGGTTCGCCCACAGAAGTGCGCTTATTGCTTGGCGATGAAAGTTACATTTTGTGGATGCACATCGAAAAGTTGCCGAACTCCATCATTCGTATTCCGTTATCTGAGCTGCAAGAAGAAGATTTTGCCCCGCTGTTTCGTAACAGCTTGATTATGGCGCTGCTGATCATTGCAGGTGGTTGGTTGTTTATTCGTTTGCAAAACCGTCCACTTTTGGCTTTAGAGAGAGCCGCGAAAGACGTCGGTCGAGGTGAGATCCCGCCCCCCTTAGCAGAGAAAGGCGCATCGGAGATTCGCTCTGTAACTCGAGCCTTTAATCAAATGTCGAAAGGTATTCAAGAGCTAGAAGAAGACCGAGCCTTATTAATGGCAGGGATTAGCCATGACTTACGAACACCTCTGACGCGTATTCGCCTAGCGACAGAAATGATGTCTCCTGAGGACAGCTATCTTGCGGAGGGGATCATTAGCGATACGGAAGAATGTAATGAGATCATCAGTCAGTTTATGGATTACCTCAAACCGGTGAACCAAGAATCGTTTGAAGCGGTTGATATCAGTACGATTGCCAGTGATGTCGCCAGTTCTGAAGGTGGTTATGAGGTTGAAATTGAAACAGATCTTAATCTTAACTTGCCGCCAGCCAAAGGAAGTGCGATTGCGATTAAGCGGGCGATCAGTAACTTAGTTGTGAATGCGCTACGTTATGGCAATGGCTGGGTCAAAATCAGCACTGGTGTGACAGCAGATAAGCAGCTAGTGTGGATTTCAGTAGAGGACAACGGACCGGGTATCGAGCATTCTCAAATCGCGAGGTTATTTGAACCCTTTACGCGTGGTGACACCGCTCGCGGTAGTGAAGGCACTGGGCTAGGGTTGGCGATTGTGAAGCGCATAATCAGCCAGCATTCAGGCTCTGTGGTGATGCGTAATCGCAGTGAAGGCGGTTTAATCGCTCAAATCAGCTTTCCTACCAAGTAAGTCGATGGCCTGCACCCTTTAAACAAAAAGCCCAACCTAAATAGGTTGGGCTTTTCTTATTCTCAATAATCTTAAGACTCTTTCACTTCCTGAGGAAGTTCATCTTCGTCTTCCAGTTTCTCTGGCAGAAGTAGATTTAAAATGATCGCTGTGATGCCACCTGCTGCAACACCAGTTGAGAAAATACTCTTAATAAATTCTGGCATAAATTGCAGGATCTCTGGTTTTTGTGCGATACCAAGTCCCATTGAGAAGGATAAGGCCATGATCAGAATTGCGCGGCGATCGAGCTCAACACGAGAGATAATACGCACACCAGCGGCAGCAATCGTACCAAACATAACAATCGTTGCGCCGCCAAGTACTGGCTCAGGAATCAGCTGAACAAAGCTAGCGACGCTAGGAAACAAGCCAAGAATCACTAACATGCCAGAAATAAAGTAACCCACGTAGCGGCTCGCGACTCCTGTTAGCATGATGATGCCGTTATTCTGGCTAAACGTTGAGTTCGGGAAGCTGTTGAAAACGGCTGCGATTGCAGAGTTTAAGCCGTCTGCTAACACACCGCCCTTAATACGTTTCATGTACACTGGGCCTTTTACTGGCTCACCAGACACTTCAGATGTTGCGGTAATATCACCGATGGCCTCTAGTGCGGTAATAAAGAAAATCAGTACCAGCGGAATGAACAGAGACCAGTCAAACGATAAGCCATATTGCATTGGTACGGGCAGTGCTACGATCTCGGTTGCGCCTAGCTGAGAAGTATCTACCATCCCCATAAAATACGCCATGATGTAACCCACTAGCATCGCAATCACTATTGAAGCCACACGGATGTATGGGTTTTTCGAGCGGTTTAAAATCACAATTAATCCAAGTACCGTCCCAGCCAGAGCAAGTTTGTCTAAGCTGCCGAAGGTTCCTTCATTTAATGCTGCGTAGCCACCGCCCATTGATACTAAGCCGACTTGAATCAGTGTGAGACCGATAAGAGTGACGACGATGCCTGAAACGAGCGGAGTGATGATTCGGCGGGCATGCTCCAATACGCGAGATAGGAAAATTTCTGCAAATGATGCGACTAAAATCGTACCAAAAATGGCAGCCATCATGGTGCTGATGTCTGCTCCACCGGCTTTCAGCGATAGGCCTGCACCAATAATAGGGCCTAAAAAGTTAAAGCTGGTACCTTGAACAGAGAGCAAACCTGAGCCGATTGGGCCAATGGTGCGAATTTGAATAAACGAAGACACGCCTGACGCAAACAAAGACATGCTGATGATGGTATTCGTTTGGTCTGCTGGTACACCCAAAGACTGACAGATGATCAGTGAAGGAGTGATAACCGCGACGAACATCGCCAATAAGTGCTGAAGTGCGGCAAAAATAGTTTGAGGCAAAGGTGGTCGATCGTTGAGTTGATAGACCAGTTCCGAAGATCGGTTTGAAGTTGTCATTGTTTGTCTCGCTAGTCGCAATATTTCCCTAGTTCTCGCTGAATGGGAGAGCAGGGTGGAGTTGACGTCGTTACCTGTGATTGCTGTTAATCAGAGTCAACTCAGGTTGGTGGAGTGTGATCTAACACACTTAAAAATTTGTGCGCGATTATAGAGAGATTTACTCAAAAAGCAAACGTTTGCTTTGTTTTTGGCGCATTAAAAAACGAGCCATTTGGCTCGCTTTCAATCATTACGCTTTGGAGTAAATATCCCGCTCACCCAACCAGCGATCGATAATCGCTGTTGCGTTAGTCGGGTAATTGTCATGAATATGACGCGCAATACGCTGAACTTCGGGAATCAGGCGTTGATCTCGAACTAAGTCTGCGATTTTGAAATCAGCAAGACCTGTCTGCTTTGTACCCAATAGCTCTCCAGGGCCACGAATTTCTAGGTCTTTCTGCGCAATGACGAAGCCATCGTTACTTTCACGTAGTACTCCGAGACGTTTTTGCGCGGTTTTTGACAGCGGAGAGTGGTACAGCAGCACACAATGGCTAGCAACGGAACCTCGGCCCACGCGACCTCTTAACTGGTGTAATTGTGCCAAACCAAGACGTTCAGGGTTTTCTATGATCATCAAGCTAGAGTTTGGTACATCCACACCAACTTCAATCACTGTCGTTGCGACCAGCAAATGCAGTTTATTGTCTTTGAAATCTTGCATCACCGCTTGTTTCTCTGCCGGCTTCATTCGTCCGTGTACTAGACCAATTTTTACGTCCGGCAGTTTACGTTGAAGCTCTTCTGCGGTATCTGCCGCGGCTTGCGCTTCTAGTACTTCCGATTCATCAATCAGGGTACACACCCAATATGCCTGCTTGCCTTCGTTTAAGCAGGCATTTCGGACACGCTCGACGATGTCGTCACGTTTTGTATCAGGAATGGCAACGGTTTGAATCGGCGTTCGACCCGGTGGTAGCTCGTCAATCACGGAAGTTTCCAGATCGGCGTAAGCGGTCATCGCTAAGGTTCGAGGAATAGGCGTCGCCGTCATGATCAACTGATGAGGATAAGCGCCTTGTTTTGCGCCTTTTTCACGCAATTCTAATCGCTGATGGACACCGAAGCGGTGTTGTTCATCAATGATGACCAAAGCAAGGTGATGAAATTCAACGTGCTCTTGGAATAGCGCGTGAGTACCCACTACCATTTGCGCTTCACCACTGGCAATACGAGCCAGCTCGGCTTCCTTTGCCTTACCTTTGAGTTTGCCCGCTAACCAACCGACTTGAATGCCCATTCTCTCAAACCAGTTTGCGAAGTTGATAGCGTGTTGCTCGGCCAATAGTTCGGTTGGCGCCATGAGTGCCACCTGATGGCCATGCTCAATGGCTCTGACTGCGGCCAAAGCGGCAACCAACGTTTTCCCTGAACCAACATCGCCTTGCACTAATCGCATCATTGGGTGCGGTTTTTCTAGATCGGCTTCAATCTCTTGTACGACTCGGGTTTGAGCGTTTGTAGGAGAGAAAGGCAGTTGGGCTAAAAGCTGCGTTTTTAGTTTATTACAAGGACCGAGAGGTAGCGCTGAATCCTTCTGACCTTTGCTACGCACCGCCAGCATCGATAAGTTTTGTGCGAGCAATTCTTCCATGATCAAGCGGATTTGGGCAGGATGTTTGCCTTCGTCAAACTCATCTAAATTAATGGTTGGTGGTGGGCGATGAATGGTGTGCAGCGCTTGCGACATCGTGATTTGATGGTCATACAACCCAGCTGGAAGTAATTCCTGCACTGCGGTTTTATCAAGCAGGGCTAAAGCTTGTTCGGTAAGGTTGCGTAATGTGATTTGACGCAATCCATCGGTGGTGGGATAAACAGGGGTTAAGCTCTGTTCTACATCGGGCTTTTGCTCGCTGACGTAAAACTTGTAGTCAGGATGAACAATTTCCAAACCCATGCCACCGCGCTTAATTTCACCGTAAGCATGCACTAACTTACCTTGCGTGAAATTGTTCTTCATGGCTGCGGTAAAGTTGAAAAAGCGCAGCGTGATAGTGCCATTACCGTCGCTGATTTTTACCGTTAGCATTTTGCGCTTACCGAAGATGGTGTCGACTGCCATGACCTTACCTTGCACGGCCGCCCAAAGGCCAGCATGCAGTTTGGCAATAGGGTAAATACGAGTACGATCTTCGTAGCGTAACGGAAGGTGAAACAGCAAATCTTGAACGCTATGTAAGCCAACTTTGGCGAGTTTTTCTGCGACTTTCGCGCCAACTCCAGAAAGGGAGGTTAATGGGACGGCAGATAACATTTGGGCGGACATAGAGGGCTCAAGAAAATGGTTAACATAGCAGTATGTTAACCATGGAGCTGTGTTTTTGTACAGGAAAAAATAGTCATGCTTTAGTTAGTGTCATGATTTGACTGATAACCTATCATTCCGGGGAGCTTTAGTGACATCAGGATTCTATTTCCAACAAGTATGTCGCTGAAGTTAACACTATTAGCATCTGTATATTTGAGAATTAGATCCTGAACCACGCTCCTTCGCCGCTGTTTAGAATGACGAAAGTCTTTTACTTGCTTTGCATCTCTTGCCACCACGCGTCATCGGCGATGATTTGACCTTCTTCATCGAGTGGTGGGTAAACAAGCCCTTTTCGTTTCGCGACTTTTGCCAGAACAGGGTGACCACGTTCAAAGAGAATACGGTTGATTGTCTCTTTAGGCAGAGCGCTTTCTTCTCGGTCGTACATGCCTGCGGCTTCACGTTGACGTTGCGCTTCATACAAAATTACGGCACTGGCAACCGATACGTTTAGTGACTGCACCATACCCACCATCGGGATAATAATGTCTTGATCGGCAAGCTGTTTGGCTTGCTCCGAAGCGCCAACCTTTTCGCTGCCTAAAATGATTGCCGTTGGTTTGGTGTAGTCGATTTCGCGAAAATCGACGGCGGTGTCCGAAAGATTGGTCACCAAAACCTGCATACCTTGCGCTTTGAGTTCGGTAATCGCAGTTTCAATCGAATCGTGAGTATCCACTTCAACCCAGTTACGCGCGCCTGCTGAGGTATGGCTCAGCGTACGCATTTTGTCTGGCCAAATTGCGTGAACTTTGTGTAAGCCTGTCGCGTCAGCGGTGCGGATCACAGCAGAGACGTTGTTTGGCTTATGTACTTCTTCGAGACAAAGTGTCAGATCAGTTTGGCGAGTTTTTAGGACTTGGTGAATACGGTTGTAACGTTCTAGGTTCATATTTATTGAGGTATAAAAAATCGCCACCTAACAGAGTAGGTGGCGATAGAGGTTAGTTCTTTCTGCGTCTGACTCGGGTTGCTTGAGGCATTGCCTTAATCTTACGCATGATACCAGCAAGGTGGACACGATCTTTCGTCGTCAACAGCACAGTCACAGTGTACAAACGACCATCACGTTCTTCCGTTGAAAGGCCATGAATGTTTGATCCTGTTTTCGAGATCACGTTGGTCAGTTCTGCAAGAGCACCTTGGTTGTTAAGCATGTCGACTTTAAGTTCAGCAATGAACTCTTTATCGTAGTCTTCAGACCAAGCGACAGCCATATAACGGTCTGGCTCTTTCTGATAACCACGAACGTTCGGACATGTTTCTCGGTGAACAACCAAACCACGACCAGGCGATACGTGAGCAATAATGTGATCATCTGGGATAGGATGACAACAATTTGCAAACGTCAGCAATAAGCCTTCTGCGCCACGAATCGGAAGCTTCTTCTTCGAGTCCGTTGGGATTGAACTTGTTGTCGTGAGCTCTTCGGTGTCACCAAGGAGACGACGTGCGATCACAATGCTCATCAACTCACCCAATCCAATAGCAGCCAATAAATCATCGATGCTTTCTAGGCGAAGATCATTCAAGACTTCTTGGATATTTTCTGGATAAATTGAATCAATCGAGTGACGGCCAAGTGCGTGATTAAGTAGGCGACGACCTAAAGTAATCGACTCTTCACGACGCATCGTTTTCAGTACTTGTCGAATCTTAGTGCGGGCACGAGAAGTCACGACATAGTTTAGCCATGCCGCATTCGGACGCGCACCAGGGGCACTGATAATTTCCACCGTCTGACCGTTTTTCAATGCCTTACTCAATGGGTAAGGGTTACGGTCAACACGAGCACCAACACAAGAGTTGCCTACATCGGTATGTACGGCATAGGCAAAGTCGACAGCCGTTGCGCCTAAAGGCAATTCAACGATACGACCTTTTGGTGTGAAGACGTAAATCTCATCTGGGAAAAGATCGGATTTTACGTTTTCAATGAATTCGAATGAGTTACCCGCGCTTTGTTGTAGCTCTAACAGGCTTTGCATCCAACGCTGAGCTTTCACTTGCGCAGTGGTGCCAGACTTGTCGCCTTTGTCTTTGTAAGACCAGTGTGCCGCGACACCTTTGTCCGCCATTTGATCCATATCTTCAGTACGGATCTGAACTTCAACAGGTACGCCGTGTGGGCCAACCATGGAAGTGTGTAGCGATTGATAGCCGTTCGCCTTTGGTACCGCGATGTAATCTTTCATGCGACCAGGACGTGGCTTATACAAGCTGTGTACTTGGCCTAAAACGCGATAACAAGTATCAGCGGTATCAACAACGACTCGGAACGCATAGATATCCATGATGGTGTGAAAGCGCTGTTCTTTGGTTTTCATCTTGTTGTAGATAGAGAACAGGTTTTTCTCACGACCAACGACGCGAGCATTCAAGCCAAAATCTTGCAGACGGCCTTCTATTTCGCTGTGAATGCGTTGGATCATCTCTTTACGATTACCACGTGCGGCTTTAACCACTTCTTTCAGTACGCGGTAGCGGTTGGGATATAGCGCCTCAAAGCCCAACTCTTCGAGTTCGGTTTTGATATTGTGAATACCAAGACGATGAGCGAGGGGCGCGTAAATTTCTAACGTTTCACGAGCAATACGACGCTTTTTATCTGGTCGAAGCGCGCCAAGCGTGCGCATGTTATGCGTGCGGTCAGCCAGTTTGATCAGAATGACGCGGATATCTTGCACCATGGCCAGAACCATCTTACGAAAGTTCTCAGCCTGAGCCTCTTTCCTATCGCGGAATTTGAGTTTGTCCAGTTTAGATACACCATCAACCAATTCTGCGACAGTGTTGCCGAATTTCTCTTCGAGATCTTCTTTAGTTACATCACAGTCTTCAATGACGTCATGCAGCAAAGCAGCTTGGAGGGTTTCGATATCAAGGCGCATTTCGGCCAAGATACGAGCCACAGCGACAGGGTGGATGATGTATGGTTCACCGCTAGAGCGGGTTTGCCCTTCATGGGCATCTCTCGCTACCACATAAGATTGACGCAGAGCCTCAATCTGAGGCTCTGTTAGGTATTCTTGGGCAACGTCTTTGAGGCTATCGAATAGATACAAATTATAGGCCCGGGAGGTTGTTGAATTCTAAAGTCAGAATTAACGGTTGTGAGCGATGCTGCTTACTGCCGCTAGCTCTGCCGCTTCTTGCTCTTGCTGTTCTTGACGTTCACGAGCGTCTAGAACTTCTTTAGTAATTAAACCTTCTTCGATTTCGCGTAGAGCGATAACCGTTGGCTTATCGTTCTCTTCTGGCACTAGTGCATCTTTACCGCCAGTTTGCATTTGACGAGCGCGGCGAGCCGCAATCAGTACTAGGTCGAAACGGTTGCCAACTTTTTCAACAGCGTCTTGAACAGTTACGCGTGCCATGAGGACTCCAAATAGTTAACTAAAATTTTAGAATGACGAGAAAGTATACAACCTAACTACTTTATTTACTAGCAATTAGACAAGCCACCGTTTGTGGACTTTCTCAGGTAGTTTATTGTGTTTTTCGCACTGGGCAAAAAACGGGAAATTCTTTATGTTTTACAGCGTGACTTTTTTGAAGTTACTCTGCTAACAACGCGTCAAGCATACCTTTATATTTAGCAGCTTGCTTTTCTTCCTTCAATCTTTCAGCACGCAAGATAGCTTTAAAATCCATCAAAGCGGTATCAAAATCGTCGTTTACGATCACGTAGTCGTACTCGTTGTAATGAGAGATTTCCGACTTGGCTTCAGCCATACGCTTTGCGATCACTTCATCGCTATCTTGACCACGAGTGTTCAAGCGACGCTCTAACTCACCGTTTGATGGTGGCAGGATGAAGATGCTTTTGGCTTCTGGCATTTGTTCACGGATTTGGCGTGCGCCTTGCCAGTCGATATCTAGAAAAACGTCGATACCTTTATTTAGTGTTTCTTCAATCCATACACGAGATGTGCCGTAATAATTACCAAACACTTCTGCGTATTCTAGGAAGTCACCTTTAGCGATCAGGGCTTCAAACTCATCTTTCGCTACAAAATGGTAGTGGACACCATTTTCTTCACCAGGTCGCATGTTGCGCGTGGTGTGAGACACAGACACTTTCATTGCGTAGGTTGGGTTGCGTTCCAACATCGCTGAGATCAAGCTAGATTTACCTGCGCCGCTAGGTGCAGATACGATATAGAGAGTACCTTTGCCCATTGTACTGTTCCACTTTTGATTGGATTGATTGAGTGCCGAAGGAAAGTTCGACATTCTTATAACGATAGCACTGGCATTGAGAAATCAACCACCAAAGGGGTGGATATTGGTGATAATCCCGCCAGAAAAATGGAGGCGAAGAGTATCATGATCTCTATTTTGTTACCAGTTGATCTTTCTGTCTGTGATCGTCCCAGATGAAATAGTTACTTACGCCAGAGTGTTCCTAAACAGCGAAGAAGGAGCGTGGTACAGGACTTACCATCCGCGCACTCTGTTATTAAAACCATTTCTACAACCGTTTAGTGTGCTGATTTTAGGTTTAGAGTCCCGATTTGGCTTGCGTGAGTGACTCTGGTTAAAAATAGGGGTTAATAAAGATAAAACGGAAAAAAGGGGAAGCTTTCACTTCCCCAGGCGTGCGACTGACTCACACTTAATCTTCGAATTATCCTTGAGACTCTAGGAAATTTATCCAAGGGCTAACGGTTGACCTGAATTTTGGCGATTGAGCAGCGCCTTTCATCGCCTGCAAGGCCTTTTGTGGTTGCTTAAGCTCGAAATAGGCCATCCCGCGAATGTATTCAAGTTCTGCCTTTTGCTCTTTAGAGGCACTGGATGCCGCGCTTTCTACAAAACGAGTTGCTTCAGAATACTGCTTGTCTTGTATCATTAAGCGAGCAATCTGAATTTGCGTTTTAGCAGAAGGAGCGAGGTTATATGACTTTTTATAAGCGAGAATTGATTTATCTAGCTCTTTAGCTTGCTGCCAGAAACTGGCTAGGCGGTCATAGTTTTCCTTCGTCTTTTCAATGTTTCCAGCTGCCATTTCCTTTTCAAGAGTTTTGGCTGCTTTATATGGAATACCTTGATAAGCCAAGAAGTTTACAAAGCGTAAATATTCCTTCTCTCCTTCTAGTTTCCCCATTTTGTAAACCATTTCTAGGGTGGCTAGAGAGTTTCGCTCTTGACCTAGCTCCATGTAGACACCAGAAAGTTGCATCCAGTAACGCTTTTTCTGAGGGTACTTTGAAGTCAGAGTTTTGAGTACACTGGCAACGCTTTTCAGCTGGCCTAACTCGTAGTGAGATGCAACGAGAATTAAGTACCAAGACTCACTTGGGCTCTTGCTCATCGCGATGGCTTTTTTGGTTGGCGGGATTGCATTTCTGTAATCTTCCAACTGAACATAGGCGCTCGCTAACGTGATATAAGCATGAGCTTGAGGCTTCTCTTTGGTTGTTTCTGCAACCTTGAACCATTCCTTCATCGTTTTTACAGATAACGTATACTTTTCTTCAGCTAGGTAAAGCTGAGCCAAGCTGTAGCGAACTTGTTGAGCAACAGGAACGGGAAGTGCGTCGAGCTGTAATGCTTCGGCAAAGTATTTTGCTGCTTGCACATAATTGTCTTGTAGCGAATACAAAAAGCCAGTCTGCTGAAGTAAAACTGCTCGGTCGTATTTTTTCGAACTTGTGCTTTCTAAAGCGCTTGCTAGTTTTTCTTTCGCTGCTGAATATTTTTCAGTTGCGATCAACTCTTGCACTTTGTTAACGGTTCGAAATGTCCGATCTGATAACTGAGGAGCTTCTTTTGCCATCGTAGGAGCGGCCATTGCCACTCCTACGAAGAGAATTAAAGAAGCCACTTTGCTTTTCCATAAACTTTTCATCGTGACTCCTTAATTGGTTGAGAACTCTATTTCTTGCGATAGGCGCGAGCTAACAGGTTTCCCGTCAACCAATTTTGGTTTAAATGTCCATTTAGAGACTGTTTTTCTTGCCGCTCGACCGAGGCCTAAGCGTCGTGGTTGCTCTTTAAGAACTTTGATGTCCTCTACGGCACCACGTGCGTTGACAGTAAACTCTAATAAGACGACCCCTTTTTCTATTCCTGCTTTCGCAGCTTTCCTAGGCATTTGAGGTTGGAATGTCGCTAGAGGTGTTGGACCTCCGCTACCCGCGAGTTGCGCACCTCCACCCTGGCTATAATGTCCAAGCACCGAACCACCTGTAACATTTACGGGTAGGTCAAGCTTTGGCATATCCATTGGGGTCTGCTCCATCACCGGTTTTACTGTCGCTGTCACTTTCATTTCTGGCGGCGGCGGCGGACGCTTAGGCGGTGGTGGCTTTGGAAGTTCGCGTTTTTTCTCCTGTATTTTTTCGTCTGGTTTAATGCGAATAAACTCGACCATACGCAGGTCATCATTCGACACTAACTCGTGGCGCTCTTTGTTTACTAGCTTGTCCATCCCCCAGAACAACCCGAGGGAGACAATGAGCGCCAGTGCAATTGAGGCCAGATACCGCATAAGCTTAATCCTTATTGGTTGCGGCAATGGAGATGCTTTCTACACCTGCCATTTTGATCTGGTCCATAACCTTCACGACTACGCCAGCATTTGCTTCTGTGTCGGCTTGGATAACAACTGCGCCATCAGGGCTTTCTGCACGAAGACGTTCAATATTCGCGCGAACCGCGTCCACTTCGATGCGGCGTTTATCAACCCAAACATCACCCGCCGCACCAACTGCGACCATGATGTTACCTTTTTTCACGGTTTGCGCAGAGCTTGCCGTCGGGCGGTTTACTTCTAGACCAGCTTCTTTTACGAACGATGTTGTTACGATAAAGAAGATCAACATGATGAATACGATGTCGAGCATCGGTGTCATATCGATAGCGGTTTCATCACTGCTATCACTGCTATAGCGTCTTTTCATGACCTATACCTCTAATTCCATTTACTCAGGCAATATGCTTTAGCTTATCTTCCAGCTTTTGCGTTGTGACTTTGGCTAAATGATCAAGACGTGAACTAAAGAACAGTCCTGATAGAGAAGCCACCATCCCGGCTAAAGTTGGGATTGTTGCCTTTGAGATCCCCGAGGCCATTGCTCGAGGGCTTCCTGTTCCTGTTACCGCTAAGATGTCGAATACTTGGATCATGCCAACAACGGTGCCGAGCAAACCCAGTAAGGGACAAAGCGCAATCAATACTTTCACGATTGGCAGGCCCTTTTTATTCTCAATGTCCTGACGAGAAACAATTTCTTGTCGGATCATCTTAGCGTTCCAGCTCTGGTGCTCTGAGCGCCCCTGCCATGAGCCAACGGCTTTTTTCATGGCTTTTGGAGCGACGGCAGCAAAATAGAACCAACGTTCTAACAATACTGCCCACAGCATAAAGCTGAGGATGAAGATGGCGACGAGTACATCGCCACCCATTCCCAAGAAGCGCCTAATTGATTCAAGTTCTCCAACTAACCACCACATAACGCCTCCTTAGCTTTCGGCTTTATGTAGTTTTTCCTGATAGCGAGCGATGAAGCCTGCACTCTGTTCTTCAAGAGTTTGAACTAAACGACGACCTTTACTGTGTACGATGGTGTAAAGGAACAGCAATGGAATTGCGACAACCAGACCTAGCATGGTTGTAACAAGAGCTTCAGAAATACCGCCAGCCATCAGTTTAGGATCGCCAGTACCGAACAGAGTAATGGCTTGGAATGTGCCGATCATACCCATTACCGTACCCAGTAGACCAAGTAGAGGTGCTACAGAAGCAAATAGCTTGATTGAACTGATGAAGCGTTCAATGCTTGGAGCGTTACGTAGAATGATTTCGTCCAGCTTCGCTTCCAGATCTTCAAGGTTGTCACCTTTGTGCTCTTGGTAAGCCTGGATAACTTCACCCAATGGGTTACCAGGAATCACAGTTTCTGATTTCGCTTGCTTACGCATTTTACCGCCAATCACTTGAAGGCGTAGGAAGCAAACTAGAGCAATGATAGCGCCAACTGCACCCATACCAAGGATGACGTAACCTACAATGCCACCTTGATCAATACGTTCTTGAACGGTAGGGCTTTGTACAAGTAGAGACAGAATTACACCACGGGATGGGTCAATAAACAGTGGCTCATAGCTGTTTGACGCTGACTCAAAGCCCGCAACATGACGTGTAATATTGGTGCGAGGCTGTCGAGAGAGTTCTTCGAACTTACCTGTTTGAGGTACATAAGTAACGTACTTACCATCGGCAATCGCGTTAAATTCACCGACAAGAGTAACATCGCGAACCGCTTCTTTACCTTCGCCATAAACAACCGTTGCTTGGGTTGTTGCTGTCTCGCCTGAGGCAACCACTTGTTGAAGAATGGTATGCCAGAATGCTTCTAGCTCTTGTGTTGATGGCAGTTCTTTACTTTCAGCCAGTTTCGTTAGTAGAGCGTCACGCTCTGGGAACTGAACTGCGTTTTGAGAGGCTGCAAATAAGCCTTTAAACTCGCCCGCATATTGGCGGACCACACCAAACATTTCGCCCAAAGTACCAGAGCGAACACGTAAGGTTTCTGTTAGTTCAGTCAGCTGCTTATCGTTTTCATCAAATGTCGCTTTAAGTTGATCGCCCAGTGCTTGCTGTGAAGCTAGCTCTTCACGAGCCTGTTGCAATAATGCTGCTTGCTTATCTCGGTTGTTCTTGAACTCAGCTTCACGGGCTTTGTTCTCTTTTGACTCAACGATGCTTTCTGATTTTACGTTTTTGAGTAGTTCAGATAGGTTTTTAGGCGTTTCTGCTTGTACGCCTGAAGCCATAAATAAGCTCGCTAGTAGACCAGCGGCTAGAGTTTTGAATCCTTTCATCTCTTATTCCTCCCCAGCATATACAGGCAATTTGATTAGCGCTGGTGGCGCTTGCTTCTTCGCGATACGAAGGCCTTGCTGTACCGTTATGCGGTAGCTTTCCGGTAATGTTTCCCATTGACGTGTTTGTTGGTTCCACATACCTGTCTCACCACCGTCTGGAGATTGGAATAAAAGCGCCGTGCGACCAATACGTAGGAAGTCGTAAGTCACGGTTTCCCCATTTCTATCTAGGCTAGCTTTGTAAGATTCAATTGAGCGAGAGAAACCTTCTTCAATTTGGTAGGCTTCCATCACTTTACGGAATTTCTCAGAAGTCGTTACGTCGGCGCGATCCATGAGACGACGCAGTTCTTGGACACGTTTATTACGTTCTTTTTTCTGGAAAGGTAGATCGAGAGTCACAAACTCATCGAGTGCATCGATCATTTTAAGTGTTAGTGGCACTACTTCTGTTGCCGTTTGATCGATCTGAGCAATTTGGTTATTTAATGAGTCCAATTCACCTTGCTGTGATTGAACCATACGGTTAATTTGCTCGTTGTAGACTTTCATGCTGTCGATTTGACGTAGTAAGCCTTTGTATTCTGCCAACATGCCTTCAGTACTTTCGGCATAATTGTCGATTTTTTGTTGCGAAGCTTCTGAAGATTGATTTGCTTTTGCTTGTGTGGAAACGACAGCACCAGAGTTGGCCGCTATAGAGCTACTACTGATAGTAAGCAATGCTGCAGCTATGGCACTGAGACCAAATTCCTTGAATTTCATGGTTGCATCCTTGTCAGTGTTTTAGTCAGTCGAAAAGGGCGCGGAAAACCCGCGCCAAATATTTTTTAGAAGTCGTATGATGCCTCGACGTATAGCTGACGTCCGATTGGATCGTCATACCCAGTTGCATAGAATGGAGAGGTATCGCTTAGAGGATCTGCAGGCGGTACTTTGTCAAACATGTTGATAGCACCAAGAGTTACACGACCACTCTCGTTGAATTGGTAAGAAGCCGTTAGGTTCCACGTTGTCATACTAGCGATTTCTGCTTTGTAACCCGCTTTTTTAGCAGAATCACAGTCATCAAAGTAGTAACGGTTTGCGTAGCTTGAACACATACGGTCGCGGTATTTACCAAATAGGTTGATAGCGACATCTTCATATGCCCAGCCAAGATTTAACGTTGCGGTGTATTCAGGCATGAAATCTCTTTCATCCGTTACAGGCTCGCTGTCGTTTTCTTGATATTCAGCAATCAAGATCTTCGTTACAGCAACACGCGTGTTAAATGAACCGAACTCATTAGTGTCGTATGCGTATTTGATCGCTAGGTCAATACCAGAACGCTCTTCATACGACTGGTTCACTGGACCATAGGATACCGACTTGATGGTGCCATCTGGGTTACGAACGACTTCAGTACCCGGGTATTTACCTGGATCGTTAATTACGTCTTGGTAAGTTGGTGCTGTTACGACGTCTTCCATCTTGATGTGGTACCAGTCAACAGTTACACCAAGATCATCCACAGGCTCCCACGCTAGGCCCAAGTTAATGTTTGTACTTGTTTCTTCTTTCAGCTCAGAGTTAGGGCCATTAAGCGTATCGAAGTACTGAGTATCACACTCTGGGTACTTGTCTTTATCTTGTGGGCCGCTACCACCAGCGTTGGCACAAAGCACAGGGTCAAAACCAGAACCAAAGCCTCGAGTTTGATCACCAAATAGTCGCTTCAAGTCTGGAGCTCGGAAGCCTAGACCGTAGCTACCACGTAGCAATAGGGTGTCAGTAGGACGGTATGCTAGGGCTACTTTAGGAGTGAATGCGCCGCCAGTTGCCGAGTCGTCGAAGTAGTGGTCGTAACGACCAGCGACAGTCATTTCTAAATCTTCAATGATAGGAATAAGAGCTTCAACACCAAGACCAATCTGATCACGGTCACCGCCGCCTGATGTTCCACCTAGACCAGAGAAACCACCAGCTGCTGTTGTCGCATCAATCGTCTCATTGTAGTCAGTACGGTTCCATTCACCATAAACAGCAAAGCCAGACATACCTGCAGGAAGTTCAACCAAATCACCAGCCAGTGAGCCGTTAACAGAGTAAAGCTTTGAGTAAGCTTCTTTGCTTGAAGTGCCGCTGTATTTGTCTACAACGTCTTGAGAGATAGGCCCTAGAAGATCGACATCACCATTTTGTACAGCTTGGTCGAGAGTTAGGAAGATTGCTGGGTTGCTTGTTTCAACGCTTTGCTCAGAGTAACCAGCGGATAGGTCCCAATCATACGTATCAGCAAGCAGGCCGTTCAAGCCTAAGGTTAAGCCAAAAGAATCGGCTTCAGTGTTACTTTCGCGTGGTCCAAATTCGACCATACGGCGAGTGTATTCGCCTTCGCCGCGGAAGTGAGTGGCATCAACTTCAACGCTGTAAGGGTTAGGTTCGAATTCAGATTCTGTAGACTTGTAGCCAAAACGGGCTTCTGCCATGGCAGTGACATTGTCGTTAATGTCCATTTCACCACGTAAAAGTAGGTCTACTTGTTTGTTTTCTGGTTTTAATGTTCGGTATGCAGAGCGGTTAACACCACACTTTCCATCCGCTCGTTCAATCGCGGCATCACCAACGACTTCTTTACAGGAAGAACCAGCATCAGCTGGTGTTAGAAGTGTTCCGTTGGCGCCTTCAAAGTTTGCACCGTAGCTAGAGTAGCCACTTAGCTGAGAACGGCTAGAACCGTCATCGCCAGCCCAATCATCTCGGTCAGATTGCTTTAGCATTTCGTTGCCCGCAAATTGGCCAACGAAGAGAATACGTTTGTCGTCAAAGTTTTTGCCAGCTACAACGTCTAAACGACCATTTTGGTAACCACCATCCGTCGCGTCACCCGCGCGTACTTTTACAGAAACGCCATCAAAGTCTTTCTTTAAAATGAAGTTTACGACACCACCGATTGCGTCGGAGCCGTAGATAGCAGAACCTGAGTCGGTCATTACTTCAACACGCTCAATAGCGGCGACAGGGATTTGGCCGATATCTTGGAAGTTAGATGTACCATCTTGTGCTAGCGGGTATTGAGGAAGACGACGGCCATCAATAAGAATCAATGTGCGTGACGCGCCAAGGCCACGTAAGTTGACTGACTGCGCTGCTGGTGTAAACGAGAAAGAGTCTGTTTGAGCCATTACACCACCTGTGTTTTGGGTCAAACTGTTCAATACGTCTTGCGCGCTGTTAAAGCCTTTAGACTCAATGTCTTTACTATTAATAACAGTAACTGGTGAAGGACCTTCCATATCCGTCGTGGAGATACGCGAACCAGTAACTTTCATCTTTTGAAGTTTTTCAACTTGCTGCTCTTCTGCCAGTGCTGTTGCTGGGGCTGCAACTGCTGCTGTCCCCAAAGCAAGGCTTATCGCAACAGATAAAGCGGTTGTGTTTTTATACATCCTTGTTGCTCCGATTATTATTATTTCCTATGTCTGGCCGCATAGCGGCCAAATGTGACGTTAATATTTCGTTAACGTTCGGCCAATGTATAACCGAGATGAAAAAAGGAAGTCAAACCAGTGGTAAACGGGGATGCTTAAATGTAAAAAAGATGTAAATAACCAGGCTTTGTTTAAAAGGCGGAATAAAAAACCGAATAAGGTTTATGCATCGAGATTAAATTTCAATAAAACACCGTATTTTGTGTTTCTTATAAACTTTAATGACTTATCTTGCCTATGGTTTTTTAGTGGGTAATTGAATCTGGAAAAAGATATTTTTCCAGTGAATTGTTCTGAGATGAGTTTTATATCGAATCCATACTTTGTTAGCTCGAACTTATTAGGTGGTATCAAAATATGATACCCATTGCTGTTAAAGGGCTCACTCGTATTTTTAGGTCAAATATAACCTTGGATTATGTGTCTATTTATGTGTGTAGGGTGCATTTTTATGTAGGGTTTTGGCTCTAAACAGCCTAGATTGATATTCTGTATGAATTATTTTTGTGGTTTTTTATAATTTTTTACAAAAACATTTCTGTTTTTCGACATCGAAGGAAGTTTGTCATGTTTTGGTTTCAAACACTTGAAGCTGATGTGGATTCAAGATAAATATGACGCTGAAATTATTGCAGTAGTAGAAAAGTCTAGCTCTTGAGGCGCAGGGAGTGTGCTTCAACAGTTTTAGTTACTACGAGATAAATATGCACCATTTTGGGCGGAAAATATCCTCTTTCACTCCGTTTGAACTGGACAGTAGACAAGGAGCAAGTTGTATATGCTGTCGTACTTTTTACGCCGTTTGGCGTTGGTTATCCCAACGTTTCTCGGGATAACTATTCTCATCTTTGCTATCACTCGTTTCGTGCCTGGCGGACCTGTTGAACGCATGTTGTCACAAATGCAGTCTCAGGGAGATGGCGCCGCATCAATGACGTCTGCGGGTGGTAATACGGCTCTTTCTGACGATCAAATCGCGGAGCTGAATGCGTTTTATGGCCTGGATAAACCTGTAACGGAAGCGTACGTCGAGTGGTTAAGTCGTTTGGTAATGCTAGATCTTGGCGAGTCGACGCGTTACTACGAGCCTGTCTCGGATATGATCGCAGAGCGTTTGCCAGTGTCGTTGTTTTATGGCGGCATGACCTTCTTTATTAGTTATTTTATCTCGATTCCTCTTGGTTACTATAAGGCGCTCAAGCACGGTTCTGTGTTTGATTCCGCCTCTTCAGTACTCATTTTCGTAGGCTACGCGCTACCAGGTTATGTGGTGGGTGTATTGCTGATCACGTTATTTAGTTATCACTTGGAATGGTTTCCGATGGGAGGCTTTGTCGGCGATGACTTCGACGATTACGAAACCTTCTTTGAACGCGCTAAAGACATTATGTGGCATGCGGTGTTGCCTTTGATCTGTTACCTCATTGGTGATTTTGCCACGCTGACGATGACAATGAAAAATAACCTGATGGAAAACCTTTCCTCAGATTACATCCGCACCGCAATTGCGAAAGGATTACCTTTCAAAAAAGCAGTTCGTAAGCACGCGTTGCGTAACAGCTTAATTCCGATCGCGAGTCACTTTGGTAACTCTTTGTTGTTCTTCATGACCGGTGCCTTCCTGATTGAAGTTATCTTCAATATTGATGGCATTGGCTTATTGGGTTACGAATCAATCATGGAGCGTGATTACCCTGTTGTTATGGGTATTGTCGCCATTAATGCGTTGTTACTGCTCATTGGTAACATCATTTCAGATATTTGTGTTGCTTTAGTCGACCCACGTGTGAAGTTTGGAGCGTAACATGATTAAAGTTAGTCCATTAACTCAAAAGAAAATTCGTCACTTTAAAGAGATCAAACGAGGCTATTGGTCGTTTGTTGCTCTTTCTATCATGTTGATCCTTTCTCTATTCGCCGAACTTTTGATCAACAGTAAAGCGCTAGTCGTCAAGTACGATGGTAGCTACTATTTTCCTGTTGTCAGTGACGTACGTTTAGGTAGCGAATTCGGCCAAGAGTCATCCAGTGAAGCCGATTATCGTGTACTGCAAAAAGCGTTTGAGGCTGAAGGGGGCGACAACTTTGTTATTTTGCCGCTTGTGCCGTGGAACCCATACGAACAAGATTTTAGTGGTGATTTCCCGCCAACAGCGCCTAGTGCCGAAAATAAGCATTATTTAGGTACAGATGTGATAGGTCGCGATATTTTGGCGCGACTCGTCTACGGATTCAGAACGGCGATGGGATTTGCGTTGCTTACGATGGCCATTTCCTACGCGATCGGTACTGCAGTCGGTTGTGCTATGGGTTTTTGGGGCGGTAAATTTGACTTGTTTGTACAGCGACTTATCGAAATCTGGTCAATGGTCCCGTTTTTGTACGTCATTATGATTCTTGTCTCAATCGTTCAACCGACGTTTGCTCTCTTTGTCGCTATTAACGTGCTTTTCACTTGGATGGGTATGACATGGTACATGCGGACCATGACTTATAAAGAAGCGGCACGAGAATATGTAATGGCGGCTCGTGCTTTAGGGGCATCGACCGGACGTATCTTGTTTAATCACATCTTGCCAAATACGATGGTGATGATTGTAACCCTAGCGCCTTTCACTATTGCAGCTAACATCACAGCACTGACTGCTCTCGATTACCTAGGCTTAGGCTTGATGCCACCAACGCCAAGTTGGGGTGAACTACTGCAACAAGGTAAGTCAAACTTAGATTCGCCATGGATTGTTGCGTCAGTAGTGACTTCTATTGTTCTGGTTCTGGTAATGGTGACCTTTATTGGTGAAGCCATTCGAGCGGCTTTCGACCCGAAAAAATTCACACGCTATGTTTAAGCGAGCATTGTGAGCAAAACATAAAAAAGGGAAGTTTTATGAAGAAATTATTTTTAGCGTCCACGCTGAGCGCCCTGAGTTTTGGTGCAATGTCAGCAACGCTTCCGACTGACTTAAACTGGCAAACAAACTGGGATGAGCCTCAATATGGTTCGCCAGAAGCGAAACGTGGAGGGACTTATCGCACCTTTATGTCAAGTTTCCCGCAGACGTTACGTAGTGTTGGCCCAGACGCTAATGCAGGGCTACGTTCTTTTATCTTAGATGAAACACCAGGCTTGGTGGTCCGCCACCCAGATACTTTAGAGTTCATCCCTGAGCTTGCTAACGAGTGGGCGTTAGCAGGTGACAACAAAACGGTCTATTTCAAACTCAACCCTGAAGCCAAATGGTCGGACGGCAAACCTGTGACTGCCGACGATTTCGTGTTCATGCTGAAGTTTTATCGTTCCAAGGACATCTTGGAGCCTTGGTACAACGATTACTACAACAAAACGATTGCGGATGTTATCAAGTACGACACTCACACGTTTGCTGTTAAGGCGGCGAAAGAGTTTAATCCGGAAGAGTTGCTGTTACGAATGGGGGCCCTGCGCCCACGTCCCGCACATTTTTATGCTAACCCTTCAAAAGATGAAAATGGTGACGGTATACATGACAACTTTGTCCGCTACTACAATTTTAAAAGTGAACCAACGACCAGTGCATACTACCTAGATGACATTAAAAAAGGTAAAAGTGTGACCTTCAAACATGTCGGTGAAGACTGGTGGGGTTACAGCAATAAGTATTATCAACATCGTTATAATGTCGACAAAATCCGCATCACAGTGATTCGCGACAGTGATATCGCGATGAAGCACTTTGAGAAAGGGAAGCTGGACGCATTTGGTCTTGTTTTACCAAGCTTATGGCATGATAAATCGAATACGGAACCTTACCAAAAGGGATACATTCAAAAGTTCTGGGGTTACAACCAATTCCCAGTTGGGGCTGGTGGTGTATGGATGAACACCGCGATGCCTTTGCTGGATGATTTAAACATTCGCAAGGGCATTACTTACGCGATTGACTTTGATGGCATGATAGAGAATGTCATGCGTGGCGACTACTCCCGTAAACCAAACCCGACCGGTTATGGTCATGGTAAATACACCCTACCAGATGCTAAGGCACCGAAGTTTGATCCCGCAAAAGCGGCCGAGGCATTCGAAGCCGCAGGCTTTAACAAAATTGGTTCTGATGGTATTCGTGTTAATGATAAAGGTGAGCGCTTAAGCTTCGAGCTGACCTACGGAACACCTGTTCATACTCCTCGTATTGCATTTTTGCGTGAGCAAGCCAAGCTAGCAGGGCTGGATATTGAGCTCAAGTTAGTTGATGGCTCATCCATGTTCAAATACGTACGTGAGAAAAAGCACGATTTGGCTTTCTTAGATATGGGTACGTCTGAGATCCCAACGTATTGGGAGTACTTCCATTCAGTCAATGCGAACAAGCCGCAAACTAACTCTTTCACAAACTACAGCACGCCTGAACTGGATGAAAAGATCATCGAGTATCGTTTTGGCATGGATATGGATAAAAAGATCCAGCTAGGTCATGAGATTCAGCGTGACATCATTGATGCTCACGTTATCGTCCCAGGCTACATGGTTCCTTATGTCCGCTATGGTCACTGGCGCTGGTTAAAGTTTCCAGATAAGCCAATGAATCGCATGACAGAGGCGCTGTTCAGTGGTGCAATCATAGGCGATGGCACTTACTGGATTGATAGTGATATCAAAAAAGAAACGAAACAAGCGATGAAGTCAGGCAAAGCTTTTGAACCTGTTGTTGTCGTAGATGACACTTATAAGCTGTAAGGATTGGTTATGGAAAACGATGTAATCCTAAGTGTTAAAGATCTCGAAGTTGAATTTACCACCGATGATGGGCCAGTGAAGGTTCTGCATGGTGTGAACTTTGATGTGAGAGCTGGACGTACACTCGGTCTGGTAGGAGAGTCAGGTAGTGGTAAGAGCGTAACCTCAATGTCGATCATGGGGCTATTACCTAAGCCATATGGCAACATTATCAAAGGTGAAGTGAATTATCGCGGCACCAACCTAGTTGATTTGCCTGCGGAAGAGATGTACGCCATGCGTGGCGATCGCATTTCGATCATCTTCCAAGACCCGATGACGGCGCTCAACCCAGTGCACACCATTGGTCGTCAAATATGTGAAGTGCTTGAGCTCCATCGACCTGAGCTCGACAAAAAGGAGCGGGAGGCGTACGCGATTGAAATGCTGGCAAAAGTAAAAATTCCAATGCCAGAGAAGCGATTGAATGAGTATCCCCATAACCTATCTGGTGGTATGCGCCAGCGTGTCATGATCGCGATGGCATTGGCCTGTAAGCCGGATATTCTGATTTGTGATGAACCGACTACAGCGTTGGATGTTACGGTTCAGGCGTCTATCCTTGAACTGATGAACGATCTTCAGGAAGAAACGGGCATGGCGATGATATTCATCACTCACGATCTCGGGGTTGTGGCAGAAGTGTGTGATGATGTTGCCGTGATGTATGGCGGGCGTATTGTCGAAAAAGCAGAAATTTTTGAGTTGTTTGATAACCCACAGCACCCATATACAGAGCGTTTGATGGGGCTGATGCCGAGCTTAGATAATGAGCCAAAGCAGATGATCGATATCAAGCCTATTGATGCCAGTATGTTTGCCAGTTAACTGAGCAAAGTGAACCAGTCATAAAAGAGGATGTTATGGCAAAAGAAGTATTAAGAATTGAAAATCTTAAGCAGCACTTTGTTTCTGGTAAAGGGCTGTTCAAGAAAGGCTACACCATCAAAGCGGTAGACGGAGTTTCACTGTCTGTTTCTGAAGGTGAAACACTGGGGCTAGTTGGTGAGTCAGGTTGTGGTAAAAGCACCCTTGGTCGCACGATCTTAAAGTTATACGAGCCAACGGAAGGTAAGATTTTCTTTGAAGGTAAAGACATCACAAAATTGTCTGTGAAAGAGATGCGCTCGCTGCGTAAAGACATGCAAATCGTCTTTCAAGACCCAATGGAGTCACTCAATCAGCGTCATACCATCGGTATGATTCTGGAAGAACCGTTTGTTATTCATAAAATTGGCACGCCAACAGAGCGTAAACAATGGGTAAAAGAGCTTTTAATCAAAGTGGGATTACCAGAAACGGCAGTAAACCGTTATCCACATGAATTTTCAGGCGGACAACGGCAGCGTATCGGTATCGCTCGCGCGATTGCATTGAAGCCTAAACTGCTGATTTGTGATGAATCGGTATCTGCGTTAGATGTGTCGGTACAGGCGCAAATCTTGAACCTATTGCTACAACTGCAACAAGAAATGAACTTGGCGATCATATTTATCTCTCACGATCTCTCTGTGGTGAAACATGTCTCTGACAAAGTTGCCGTGATGTATTTTGGTAAAGTGGTAGAAGCAGGCAGCGCTAAAGAAATTTATGCAAACCCGCAAAACGAATACACCAAAAAACTCCTATCTGCGATTCCGATCACTCACCCTAAATATCGGAAGAAAAAGCGCGTAGCTGAAAAAAAGCAGCAAGTGGCGTAAGTGATGCCACAGGTCCTATAACACAAAAGCGCTCCGCCAAATAAGCGGAGCGTTTTTATAAGCAAATGCCAGGACTTGGAGTCGATTCGCACTGATGTTTATTCTGATTGATTGAAGATCGTTGCATGCTAAACTCAAGGCCTATTTTCTTTGTTTGGATAATGGACCATGCCGTCGAATTTACCGAAATCCTTTAGTCGACCTTTCCTGAAAATCTTCCATATTTTGGAGGCGGTGTTATTAGTCTCTATTACCTTGGCGACGTTGTACGCCATGATGCAAGAGTTTGTGCACGTATTTGTAGAGAAGCGTGTCTTACTCACGGATATTCTTTTGATGTTTATCTATCTGGAAGTGCTCGCCATGGTGCAGCAGTTCGTGATGAACGGTAAAATTCCGGTACGCTATCCTATCTACATCGCGATGATGGCGATCGCCCGCTACATCACACTCGGAATGAAAGAACTGGATGCGGTTTTGGTTGTGTGGTTATCTCTGGCTGCGTTTATTTTGGCTGCGGCTACTTTGCTGATCAGAATTGGACACCATTATTGGCCCTACGTTGATAACAGTACCTTGGAAAAAGACGAATAAAAGAAAGCCCCGTATTAGCGGGGCTTTTTTGTTTCAATACTCGATGACTTTTAGATCATTCAATGTTTTGGATCTGAATGTTGATTGTCAGGATAAAGTTTTTAATTAACAATGCCTTAAATTATGGCATGTGATTGGGTTCTGATTTGTGTCATCGGTTTTGTCATCATCCAAACAAGGGCTAACTGCCTTACGGAAGGTGCATCTTAAAAAAATGGAATGCATTACGAACCACTCTTGAACAATTGTATGGATAATAAGTACTCCAATCGGGTAAGGTGAGACCCAGACTTTAGCTGCAACTAAAGTTCTTCTATCTGGT